>NZ_JBHVJT010000037.1:0-55323 GCF_042798815.1 Kitasatospora sp. NPDC057738
GGCTCCCGCTGCCCCGGCCGCTCCGGCTCCGGTCGCCGCTCCGGCCGCTCCGGTTGCCGCCCCGGCGCCGGTCGCCGCTGCCCCGGCCGCCCCGGCGCCGGCCCCGGTCGCCGCCCCGGCGCCCGTTGCCGCTCCGGCTCCGGTTGCTGCTCCGGCTCCGGTTGCCGCCCCGGCCCCGGTTGCCGCCCCGGCCGCTCCGGTGGCCGACAGCGGTGACGCCTACGTCACCCCGCTGGTGCGCAAGCTCGCCGCCGAGCACGGTGTCGCGCTGGCCTCCGTCGCCGGCACCGGCGTCGGCGGCCGCATCCGCAAGCAGGACGTCATCGCCGCCGCGGAGGCCGCCAAGGCCGCTCCGGCCCCGGTCGCCGCTGCCGCCCCGGCCGCCGCGCCGAAGGCCGCCGCCTCGCCGTCCGCCCTGCGCGGCCAGACGGTCAAGATGACCCGCATGCGCAAGGTCATCGGCGACAACATGCTGAAGGCCCTGCACGAGCAGGCCCAGCTGACCAGCGTGGTCGAGGTGGACGTCACCAAGATCATGTCGCTGCGCGCCAAGGCCAAGGAGGGCTTCCTGGCCCGCGAGGGCGTCAAGCTCTCCCCGATGCCGTTCTTCGTCAAGGCCGCCGCCCAGGCGCTGAAGGTCCACGCGGTCGTCAACGCCCGGATCAACGACGCCGAGGGCACGGTCACCTACTTCGACACCGAGAACATCGGTATCGCGGTGGACTCCGAGAAGGGTCTGATGACCCCGGTCATCAAGGGTGCGGGCGACCTCAACATCGCCGGCATCTCGAAGAAGACCGCCGAGCTGGCCACCAAGGTCCGCGACAGCAAGATCACCCCGGACGAGCTGTCCGGCGCCACCTTCACCATCAGCAACACCGGCTCCCGCGGTGCGCTGTTCGACACCGTGATCGTGCCGCCGAACCAGGTCGCCATCCTGGGCATCGGTGCCACCGTCAAGCGCCCGGTGGTCATCGAGGCCGACGGCGGCACCGCCATCGGCATCCGCGACATGACCTACCTGTCGCTCTCCTACGACCACCGCCTGGTGGACGGCGCCGACGCCGCCCGCTACCTGGTCGCGGTCAAGGAGATCCTGGAGGCCGGCGAGTTCGAGGTCGAGCTCGGCCTCTGACCCCACCAGGTCCCCGCGGAACCCCGCGCACGGAACCCCGCGTCGTCCCCGGACGGCGCGGGGTTCCGCCGTTCCCGGCCCCCGGACACGCCGAGTCCCGGAGTCGCGCCGAGTCGCGGCATGCACGGACGCGGCGGAACGGGGATGCTGGAGCGGTGATGGACGAGACGGACTTCTGGCAGATCATCGACGACACCCGGGACGACGCCGACGGCGACCCCGACGAGCAGGCAGACCTCCTGGTGGAACGGCTCCTCCAGCTGACCCCGGACGATGTGATCGACTTCGCCCGGCTGTTCCAGGCGCGGTTCCAGCGCGCCTACCGCCACGACCTGTGGGGCGCGGCCTACCTGATGCTCGACGGCGCCTCCGACGACACCTTCGACTACTTCCGGTCCTGGCTGATCGGCCAGGGCCGGGAGGTCTTCGAGGGCGGGCTCACCGATCCGGACGACCTGGCGGACCTGCTGCCCGAGTTCGACGAGGAGGAGGACGGCGAGGCCGAGGACCTCGGCTACGCCGCCGACGAGGCGTACGAGCGGCTGACCGGGCTGCCGCTGCCCGAGGTGGGCGTGCGGCAGCCCGAGCGGCCGGCCGGGCCGGTGCTGGACTTCGACGATCCGGACGTCATGGCGAAGCGCTTCCCCAAGCTCTGGGAGCGGTACGGGGACTGAGGGCGGTCAGGTGCTGCTGCCGGAGGAGCTGTCCTGCTTGATGCCCTTGAGGATCTGGTCCAGCACCGCGAAGTCCGGCGCGGCCGGACTGTCGTCCACGCCGCCCTCCATGACCACGTAGCCACCGCCCTTGGCCGGGAGGGCGGCCAGCAGGACGTAGCCCTGGGTGCCGTCCGTGGTGCGGATGTGCCAGCGGGTGGCGTAGCCGAGCACTCCGGCCACGCTGATGTACCCGGAGCCGGCGTCGGTGTGCGAGCTGACGCCGGAGAAGACCTGCCCGGCGTAGGAGGGCATCTGGGCGTCGGCGGCGGCCTTGGGCGTGGTGCCCTGGACGATGTCCTTCTCGACCGAGAACTGGCCGCGGATGCAGGAGCTGCCGTCGGGGCAGGTGTAGCGGTCGGTGCCGAGGTAGACCGTCGAGTGCGGCGGGTTGTCGGACACCACCCAGCCGTCGAGGACCGACACGGTGATCGCGTGCTCCGGGTCGGGGACGGTGCTCTTGACCGCCGGCAGGGGCTTGGGCGCCGCGGGGCTGCTGGTGGGCGCGGTGGGGCTGGGGCTCGGCGTGGGGCTGCTGCTCCGGGGCGCGGTGACCGTGGGGTCCGGGGTCGGGTCCGCCCGGTGGTCGCCGCCGCTGTTGAAGACGACCCCGGCGACGATCCCGGCCACCGCCAGCACGGCGACCGCGATGCCGATGATCAGACCGGTCTTCGGTCGGGCCGGGCCGGCCGGCGGCGGGTAGCCCGGGCCCGGGTAGCCGTAACCGGGGCCGTAGCCGGGGCCCTGGGGCGGGTAACCGCCCTGGGGCGGGCCCGGATAGTCGCCCTGGGCCGGGCCGGGGTAGCCGCCCTGCGCCTGGTAACCGCCCTGGGCCTGGGCCTGGTACGCGTCCTGGCCGGGGTAGCCGTAGGCGGGTGCCTGGTGGGCGTCCTGGCCCGGGTAACCGTAGGTCGGGGCCGCCGGGCCGCCCGGGTACCCGTAGCCGGGCTTCCGGTCGGACGGCGACCCGGTCTGGGTGGGGGCGTCGGCGAGCCCGCCCGCGACGCCGCCCTGGAGCGGTCGGACCTCGGCCGTCCAGGCGTTGCCGTCCCACCAGCGCTCGTGACCGGGGGTGCCGTCCGCACCCGGGACCGGGTACCACCCGGGAGGCGTCGAGTTGCTCACGGGCGTACGGTACCCGGCACGGCGGCGCTCCAGACAGGTCGGGACCGTCACGACTCTGCACCGCCCGGCGAACGGCCAACCTCCCTTGGCGGCAAGCCTGTTCGAACGGCTGGCGCGCGGGCGGGACGGGAAGGTGCGGGCGGGACGGGAAGGTGCGGGCGGGACGGGAAGGTGCGGGCAGGGCGGCGCGGGCGCGGGTGCCCTGCCGCTCAGTCGGCCAGGCCGCGGGCCATCCAGATGTCGTCCACGTACCGGCCGTCGATCAGGAACTCCTCGGCCAGCGAGCCCTCGACGACGAAGCCGCAGCTCTCGTAGAGGCGGCGGGCCGGAGCGTTCCAGCCGAGCACCCGCAGGCTCATCTTGCGGGCGCCCTCGGCCCGGGCCGCCGCACAGGCCGCGTCGACCAGTCGGCGGCCGATGCCCCGGCCGCGGACGGTGCCGTCGACGGCCAGGCCCTGGATCTGCCGCACGTGCCGGTTGCTCGCCAGCCGGGTGGCCGGGACCTGCCGGATGTAACCGACGATCCGGCCGTCCAGCACGGCCAGCAGGTAGTGCTCGGGGGCGTGCCGCTCGTCGAAGAGCGGGTCCTCGACGGGCGGTTGCGGGGAGACGTCGGACAGGACGGACCAGGCCGCGTGGTTGAGGACGGCGAGTTCGCGCTCGTCCTCGCTCCGCGCCGTACGGATGATCAGATCGTCGTCAGGCATGCGCGTCATGCTAACGGCGCATGCGGAGGTGACGGCCGGTCGGGAACACCGCGGGAGCGCGCGGGAGCTGCGAGGATGGGCGCATGCGCATCGCTGTCACGGGTTCCACGGGTTTGATCGGTTCGGCGCTCGTCCGCTCCCTGCTGGCGGACGGCCACGAGGTGGTCCGGCTGGTCCGGCACCGCTCGAAGACCGGCCCACGGCCGGACGGCAGCACCGCGATCGGCTGGAACCCGCTGCTCGGCGAGGTCGAACGGGACGGACTGACCGGGGTTCAGGCCGTGGTGCACCTGGCCGGCGCCGGGGTCGGCGACCGCCGCTGGACGGACTCCTACAAGCGGGAGATCCGGGAGAGCCGGGTGTACGGCACCGAGACGCTGGCCGTCGCCCTGGCCGGGCTCAAGGAGCCGCCGCAGGTCCTGGTGAGCGCCTCCGCGGTCGGCTGGTACGGGCAGACCGGCGACCGGGTGATCGACGAGGACTCCCCCGCCGGCGACGACTTCCTGGCCGAGGTCTGCCGGGAGTGGGAGGACGCCGCCCGGCCGGCCGAGCGGGCCGGGATCCGGGTCGTCCACCCGCGCACCGGCATGGTGCTGTCCGCGGCCGGCGGGGCGGGCGGGCGGCTGTTCCCGCTGTTCAAGCTGGGTCTCGGCGGGCGGCTCGGCGACGGGCGGCAGTACTGGAGCTTCATCTCGCTGCACGACGAGGTGGCCGCGCTGCGGTTCCTGATCGACCACGACGACCTCTCCGGCGCCTTCAACCTCACCGCTCCGAACCCGGCGACCAACGCCGAGCTGACCACCGCGCTGGGCCGGGCGCTGCGGCGGCCGACGCCGTTCCCGGTGCCGGAGGCGGTGCTCAAGGCGGTACTGGGCGAGCTGGCGATCGAGGTGGTCGGCAGCCACCGGGTGGTGCCGCGACGGCTGCTGGACGCGGGCTTCCGCTTCACCCACCCGGACGTGTACTCGGCGGTGCTCGCCGCGATGTGACGGGTGCGCGGGGCGGCGTCAGGGGCACGCGCGGAGCGGGTGCCGGGTGCTGGCCGGCGGGGCGGGCGCGGTCGACGGGGCGGGCGCGGTCGGCGGGGCGGGTGCGCGGGTCGGTGCGGCCCCTGGGGCGGGTGCTGGGCGGCGGGCGCGCGGGGTGGCTGCGCGCGCCGGGAGGGTAGGCGGGCGCGCGGGTCGCGCGAAGCCCGTACGTACTCCGACGACGGTATCCGCCCTGGCCAGCGGCATATGCCGAGCGGGGCCCGAGGGGGCCCGAGGAGGGGGCGCACGGGAGCACATGGTGGGCGCGTCGCACGCCCCCGGTGACCGTACGCGCCCACCGACCCCCGAACCCGGCCACCACGGCGCACTGTCCGTGACCACTCCCCCGCCCGATGCCTCAGGACCCTCCGCGGCCTTCGGATCCGGCCCGATGCGCTTGTCTGATGCTCACACTGACTGGGCATCACCCTCCACGGACCGTGTCCCGGCACCCCGCTGCCTGCGTCGGCCGGAGCCCCGGGACCAGGGAGGGAGCACCCCAGTGCCCACGTACGACTTCACCCGCCGCGCCCGCCGGCCGTCCGACCCGGACGTCGTCGTGGTCGGCGCCGGACTCGCGGGCCTGGCCGCCGCCCGCGCGCTCACCGGCCACGGCCTCACCGTTCAGGTCCTGGAGACCACCGACCGGATCGGTGGCCGGATGGCCACCCGCGAACAGGACGGATTCCGGCTCGACGACGGCAGTCACCTGTTGAACACCGCCTTCCCCGAGCTGCGCCGCACGCTCGACCTCGACCGCCTCGACCTGCGCCCGCTCGCGCCCGGCGTGCTGGTGCACAGCGCCGGCCGCCGGTACCGCGCCGGGGACCCCCAGCTCACCGTCGCCCGGCAGGCCGCCGCCCGGTCCCCGCTCGGCAGCCCGCTGGACAAGGCCCGGCTGGCGGGCCGGCTCGGCCGGCTCGCCGCCACCCCGGTCGGCCGGCTCCAGGCCCGTCCGGAGACCACCGCCGCCCGCGCACTGACCGGCCACGGCCTGGCCCAGCGCACCGTGGACGGCTTCCTGCGACCGCTGCTCAGCGCCCTGCTCTCCGATCCGGCGCTCGGGACCAGCAGCCGGGTCGCCGACCTGGTGCTGCGCTCGTACGCGCGCGGGCGGCTCTGTCTGCCCGCCGCCGGGATCGCGGCGGTACCGGCCCAACTGGCCGCCGCCCTCCCCGCCGGCACCGTCCGCACCCGGGTGCGGGTCACCTCGATCGCCGCGGACGGCGTGGAGACCGCCGCGCACGGGCGGATCGGCGCCCAGGCCGTCATCGTCGCCACCGACGCCCGCTCCGCCGCCGAACTGCTGCCCGGGCTGCGGCTACCGGACTTCCACCCCGTCACGACCTTCTACCACGCCGCCGACGCCGCCCCGCTGGGCGAGGCCGTCCTGCTGCTCGACGGCGACCGGCCGAACGGGCACCCGCCGCTGGTCTCGCACTCACTGGTGCTCAGCGAGCTGCACCCGTCCTACGCCCCGGCCGGCCAGTCGCTGATCGCCACCACCGTGCTCGGGCGGCGCGCCTTCGACGTGGGCGGCCCGGCCGGTCTGGAGCCGGCCGTCCGGACCCGGCTGGCCGAGCTGTACGGCGGCTCGACGTCGGGCTGGCAGTTCCTCGGCGTGCGGCACGTCCCGGACGCGCTGCCCGCGATGCCGCCGCCGCACAACCCCCGCCGCCCGGTGCGGCTGCTGGCCGGGCTGTACGTCGCCGGGGACCACCGGGACACCAGCACCGTGCAGGGCGCGCTGGTCTCCGGGCGGCGGGCGGCACAGGCGGTGCTGGGCGACCTCGGTGTCCCCGCCGACGCCCGGGAGGCGGAGGCGGCGGCCTGACGACCGGGCCCGCGCCCGGGCACAGGCGCGGGCACGGCGAGCGGCATCGGCCGGCTCCTCGGCCTCGGCGGGCGTCGCGGCGCCCCGCCGGAACGACGGGCACCGCGTGGCCGGTGCCCGTGTTCCTGCCGCCGTTCCCAGCCGTTCCCGGCCGTTCCCGCCCGTCCGCGGGCCGCTCCGCGCCGGTGACGGCCGCCGCGGAACGGCCGGAGGTCCGGGCCGGGGCCGCTGGGCCCGGACCTCCGTGCGCCGGGTGCGTGGGGCGGGCCCCACCCGCCCTTCGGTCAGATCACCCCCGCCTGCCGGGCCGTCTCCTCGAAGGCGCGGGCCACCGGGCTGCCGCGGTAGGGGGTGAGGCGGCGGTGGAAGTCCCGGACGTACTCCAGCGAGCGGGCCGAGCGCATCTCCCCCGCCGCCCGCAGCGCGTCGGTGGCCATGGTGCAGGCCTCGTCGAGGTCCCCCATGCCGAGCCGGGCGGTGGCCAGCACCAGACGGCAGAAGATCCGGCTGCGGGCGTAGGCGGGCGAGCGCAGCCGCAGCGACTTCTCGGCGTGCTGCGCGGCCGTCCGCCACTGCTGGAGGTCGCGGTAGCAGTGGGCGAACTCGTCGGAGAGCTGGGCCTCGTCGAAGTACCGCGCCCAGGAGGGCAGTTCGTCGCCCGTCCGGGCCGCCGCCAGGGAGCGCTCGGCGCGCACCAGGGCGGTGGTGCAGGACCGGACGTCGCCCAGCAGCCCGTGCCCGCGCGCCTCGGCGGCGTGCATCAGCGACTGGACGACCGGCGGCACGGCGGTGCCCACGCCCTGCTGGGCGACCCGGGCGAGCTGGACCGCCTCCCGGCCGTGGCCCAGGTGGACGGCCTGCTGGCTCATCGTCACCAGCACGTAGCCGCCGAGCGCGCGGTCCCCGGCGGCCTGGGAGAGGCGCAGCGCCTGGACGAAGTAGCGCTGGGCGAGGCCGTGCGCGGCGATGTCGAAGGACGTCCAGCCGGCCAGCCTGGTGAGGTCGGCGACCGCGCCGAACAGGGCCCGGCCGATCTGTTCCCCGTAGCGGCCGCGCAGCATCGGCTCGGCCTCGCTCTCCAGGTAGCGGACCAGCGCCTGGCGGGCGTGGCCGCCGCCGTAGGCGTGGTCGAGCGCGCGGAAGAGGTCGCCGACGGCGCGGATGGCGGCGATGTCGCCGCGGCCGACCCGCAGGGTGGGGCGGGACTCGCGGGCCGGGTCGGTGTACGGCGGTTCGACGGCGACCGGCGGCCGGCGGCTCTGGATCGGCACCCGGCCGATGGTGGGGGCGGTGCCGGTGGTCCCGGCCGTGCTGCGGGCGGTGGGGGCCCCGGGGACGCCGGGGGCGGGGCCGCGTGCCGGGCTCCCGGGGGACGCGCCGGGCGCGCCCGGCGCCGGGGCGCCGGTGATGGCCGCGGAGGTGGCGCTGCCGGACGGCGGGCCGGCGGCGGCGTCCGAGCGGGTCAGGGTGGAGCCGTCCCGGGCGACCCGCTCGTCGGTGCGGCCGATCAGCCAGTCCCGGCTGGGGACGACCAGGCCGGCCGGGGTGAAGGCGATCCGGCGCAGCTCGGACTGCGGGCCGTTGTCCTTGCGCCACATGCTCGCCACGATGTCCACCGCTTCCTGCGGCGTCTCGGCGAACTCCAGGCCGGCGTAGACCGGGGCGCAGGCGTCCAGGCCGAGGTCCTGGGCGGTGAGGCGGCGGCCGAGGCGGCGGGTGAAGACCTCGGCGATCAGCGCCGGGGTGGCCCCGCGCGGCTGCTGGCCGCGCAGCCAGCGGGTGACCGAGGTCTTGTCGTAGCGCAGGTCCAGGCCGTGCTCCAGGCCGAGCTGGTCGACCCGGCGGGCGAGGCCCGCGTGCGAGAAGCCGGCCTCCTCGATCAGCGCCGCGAGCTGGCCGTTCTGCGGGGCCGGGCCGGAGTGGCCGGGGCCGCGGGGAGGGCCGGGCACGGGCGCGGCGGGGTTCTCGTGCCGGTCGGGTGTGGCCTGCACCGGCAGCCGCCGGTCCTCGGCGTCCGGGGCGTCGGCGGTCAGCGTGTCGGCGGTCAGGGCGTCGGGGGCGTCCGGAAGGGTCCGGCCGACCGTCCCTCGGTGCTGGCCGAGCGGGTCGAGCGGTCCGTACGCCGGGCTGTCGGTTGCAGGCCGTTGGGGCATGTCTGTCAACACCTCTCGGACGTCGCACCGGGCTTCACCAGCACTTCGGCGGCCCGGGGCGGCGCCCCCTGTCGGGAATCGGCGTGAATGTAGCGAGCATTCGGGCGCTATGGGTGGATCTGACCGAGCAATCCACCGAACGGGTGAAGCAACCGCGCCCATTTCGGGGAAGCGGGGCCATCTCGGGTTTGGTCGTCCGGGGTCGAACCACCGGCCGTTCCGAGGGCTTCCCCGAGGGCCTCTCCGAGGGTCGATCCACCGTTCGGACCCCGCTCCGGTGTCATGGCGGACAGCACCACAGCCCAACGGACTGCTGTGGCGTTCCGCCACATGGGAGCGGGGCCGCCGGATTCCTACCGTTCTCGGCCATGGACACCTCTACTGCCCGCCCGCTCGCCGGCCGCACGGCCATGGTCACCGGGGCCGCCTCGGGCATCGGCCGGGCCTGCGCCGAGGCCTTCGCCGGGGCCGGCGCCCGGGTCTACGTCGTCGACCTCGCGGCCGGCCCGGCCGAGGAACTCGCCGAGCGGATCGGCGGCCGCGCGATCGTCGCCGACCTCGCCGACCCCGGGGCCGTGGACGCCCTGCCGGACGACGCCGACATCGTCGTCAACAACGCCGGCCTTCAACACGTCGCGCCCGTGCACGAGTTCCCGCCAGACCGCTTCACGCTCATCCAGCGCGTCATGGTCGAGGCCCCGTTCCGCATCCTGCGCCGCACCCTGCCCCACATGTACGAGCAGGAGTGGGGCCGGGTCGTCAACGTCTCCTCCGTCCACGGCCTGCGCGCCAGCGCCTTCAAGTCCGCGTACGTCACCGCGAAGCACGCGCTGGAGGGCCTCAGCAAGACCGTCGCCCTGGAGGGCGCGCCGTACGGCGTCACCAGCAACTGCATCAACCCGGGCTACGTCCGGACTCCCCTGGTGGAGAAGCAGATCGCCGCCCAGGCGCTCGCCCACGGCATCCCCGAGGACGAGGTGGTCGAGCGGATCATGCTCGACCGCACCGCCGTGAAGCGCCTCATCGAACCCGACGAGGTCGCCCAACTCGCCCTCTGGCTCTGCTCCCCCACCGCCTCCTACATCACCGGCGCCAGCCTCCCCGTCGACGGCGGCTGGACCGCCCACTGAGCGGGGAGCGCCCGGCGGTCAGGCCTCCCCTCTCATAGGACAGGAAGGCACATTCGACCCCGGGACTGTGTGGGCCGTCCACATAGTCCCGGGGTCGAGTGCTTCCTACCTTGTGGCGACATCGTCTCCCCCCTGGTTCTGGAAGTGGTGGCCATGAGCACCTCCGCACGAGGTACGGCGGCGAGCAGTTCACTCCCGAGAGTGGTGGCTGCGAGCCTGATCGGCACGACCATCGAGTGGTACGACTACTTCTTGTACGGAACGGCGGCGGCGCTGGTGTTCGGGAAGCTGTTCTTCCCGCACAGCGATCCGCTGACCGGGACGCTGCTGTCCTTCCTGACCTACGCGATCGGGTTCGCGGCACGGCCGCTCGGGGCGCTGGTGTTCGGTCACTTCGGGGACCGGGTGGGACGGAAGAAGCTGCTGGTGGTGAGCCTGCTGCTGATGGGCGGGTCGACCACGGCGATCGGGCTGCTGCCGACGTACGACTCGATCGGGGTCGCGGCGCCGGTGCTGCTGACGGTGCTGCGGCTGGTGCAGGGCTTCGCACTCGGCGGCGAGTGGGGTGGCGCCGTGCTGCTGGTGTCGGAGCACGGGGACCAGCGGCGGCGCGGGTTCTGGGCGTCCTGGCCGCAGGGCGGGGCGCCGGCCGGGAACCTGCTGGCGGCCGGGGTGCTGTCGCTGATGACGGCGGTGCAGTCGGACGCGGCGTTCCTGGCGTGGGGCTGGCGGGTGCCGTTCCTGCTGTCGGCGGTGCTGGTCGTGGTCGGGATGTGGATCCGGCTCGCGGTGGACGAGTCGCCGCTGTTCAAGGAGGCGCTGGCGGCGCAGCACAAGCGCCAGGAGGAGCGGAACACGGCCGAACGGCTGCCGCTGGTGGAGGTGTTGCGGGACCACTGGCGGGAGGTGCTGGTGGCCATGGGCGCGCGGATGGCGGAGAACATCTCCTACTACGTGATGACCACGTTCGTGCTCACCTACGCCGTCACCCACGCCCACTTCTCCAAGCAGACCGCGCTGAACGCCGTCCTGATCGCCTCCGCGATCCAGTTCGCGCTGATCCCGCTGTTCGGCGCGCTGTCCGACCGGGTCGGGCGCAGGCCGGTGTACCTGGTGGGCGCGGTCGGGGTGGGCGCCTGGGCCTTCGTGTTCTTCGGGATGGTCGACACGAAGTCCTTCGGCTCGCTGGTCACCGCCGTGACCGTCGGCCTGGTCTTCCACAGCGCCATGTACGCGCCCCAGGCGGCCTTCTTCTCCGAGCTGTTCGCGACCCGGATGCGGTACTCGGGCGCCTCGATCGGCGCCCAGTTCTCCTCGGTGGCGGCCGGCGCCCCGGCGCCGCTGATCGCCACCGCGCTGCTCAAGGACTACGGCAGCTCCACGCCCATCGCGGTGTACGTCGCCATCGCGGCGGCGATCACCGTGCTGGCGGTGCTGTGCGGCCGGGAGACCAGGGGGCAGGACCTCATGGACGTCGAGGGACGGGACAACCGGGACGGCCGGGACGGCCGGGAGCCGGACACCTCCTCGGCCGAAAAGCCCGCCGTCGCCTGAGGAGCGAGTCGATACGATCACGGTTTCTCGGAACCGACGGAACCGACGCCGATTGGCAGCACGCACCATGAACCACCCTCACGAAAGCGCCGCGCCCGCGCTGCGGCGGCTGCTCGACCTGCTCGCCTCCGGAGCCGCCACCGAGGACTTCGCCGACGTGCTGGCCGACGCCCGCCGCCGCGGGGCGCCGGCCGCCGTCCTCGCCGAGATCGACGACGCCACCTGGCAGGCCCTGCGCGTCCACCGCACCCTGCGTCAACACCGGCGGCGCGAAGCCGAGTTGACGGCCCTGTTCGACACCGCCGGGGACCTCGCCGCCTCCCGGGACCTGGACGCCGTGCTCCAGGCGATCGTCCGCCGGGCCCGGATGCTGCTCGGCACCGACACCGCGTACCTGACCCTGCCGGACGAGGGCGCCGGCGACACCTACATGCGGGTCACCGACGGCTCGGTCTCCGTCCTGTTCCAGACCCTGCGGCTCAGCCTCGGCGACGGCCTGGGCGGGCTGGTCGCCCAGGCCGCCCGCCCGTACGCCACCCCCGACTACCGCACCGACGAACGCTTCCACCACACCGGCACGATCGACGCCGGTGTGCTGGACGAGGGCCTGGTGGCGATCATCGGGGTGCCGCTGCTGCTCGGCGGTCAGGTCATCGGTGTCCTGTTCGCCGCCGACCGCACGCCGCGTGCCTTCTCCCCCGACGAGGTCGCGCTGCTCTGCTCGCTGGCCGCGCACGCCGCGATCGCCCTGGACACCGCCAAGTCGCTGGCCGACACCCGGGCCGCGCTCGCCGAGCTGAACGCAGCCAACGAGCTGGTCCGGGCCCACTCCTCCGCCGTGCAGCGCGCCGAGCAGGCGCACGACCGGCTCACCGACCTGGTGCTGCGCGGCGCCGAGGTGCCGGACGTCGCCGCCGCCGTGGCCGCCCTGCTGGGCGGGGAGATAGCGGTCCTGGACGCCGAGGGCGAACCGCTGGCCGGCCGCTCCGCACCCGCCGCCGAACTGGCCGAGGCGGTCGCCGCCTCCCGCGCCGAGGGCCGGTCCGTACGGCACGGCGAGCAGTGGGTCTGCGCGGTGCTGGCCGGACACGACGCACTCGGCACCATGGTGCTGCGCGGCCGGCCCGACCTCGACGACGCCGACCGGCGGCTGTTCGAGCGGGCCAGCGTCGTCACCGCGCTGCTCCTGCTGCTGCGCCGCTCGGTCGCCGAGACCGAGAACCGGGTCCGCGGCGAACTGCTCACCGACCTGCTGACCGCCCCCGAGCGGGACCCGGGCGGGCTCACCGCGCGCGGCCGCCGGCTCGGCGTCGACCTCGCCCGGCCGCACCTGGTGCTGGTCGCGGAGCCCGCCGACGGGAAGGCCGACGACCGGGCACGGCTGGCCGGTGCGGCCCGGCGCTACCTGTTCGGCTCCCGGGGCGTCAGCGCCGAGCACGCCGAGACGGTGGTGCTGCTGGCGCCAGTCGAGAGCGGCGGCACCGACGACCCCGAGGAGACCGCCCGGCAGGCCGCCGAACGGCTGGCCCGGCTGGCCGGGTTCCCGGTCACCGTCGGCGCCGGCCGGCCGGCCGCCGGGCCGGCCGCGCTGGCCGCCTCCTACGGCGAGGGCGTGCGCTGCCTCCGGGCGCTGCGGGTGCTCGGCCGCGCCGGGGAGGGCGCCTCGGCCCGGGCGCTCGGCTTCCTCGGCGTGCTGCTCGGCGACGGCCACGACGTGGACGGCTTCGTCGGCGCGACGCTCGGCCCGCTCCTGGCGTACGACGCCCGGCGCGGCACCGAGCTGGTCCGCACCCTGCGCGCCTACTTCGACTGCGGCGGCAGCCTGACCCGGGCCAAGGACGAGCTGCACGTCCACGTGAACACCGTGGTCCAGCGGCTGGACCGGGTCGAGGCGCTGCTCGGGCGGGACTGGAACCAGCCGGAGCGGTCGCTGGAGCTCCAGCTCGCGCTGCGGCTGCAGCTGCTCGCGGGCGGCTGAGCCCGAACAGGCCGACGGCTCGCCCGGGGAGGGCTGCCGCCCCGGGCCGGGCCGCCGCCGACCGCTGCCGACCGCTGTCCCGGGGCCGGGCCGCTGCCGACCGCCGCCCCCGGGCCGGGCGACCGACCCCGGCAGGACGGCCGGACCCGGCAGGTCCGCTGCTCATGGGCGGCCGAGGGGGTTCGACCGGGCTGGGCGTACAGTGGCGAGGTTGGTCTCGAACGCCCGGCAAGGAGCGGCAACGGTGAGCGAGAACGTGCGTTTTGTTCGCATGGGCATAGGTGAGCGCACCGTGCCCTACCAGGAGGCCTGGGAGGAGCAGCAGCGGCTGCACGCGCTGCGGGTCGCGGACGAGATCCCCGACACCGTGCTGCTCCTGGAGCACCAGTCGGTGTACACCATGGGCAAGCGCACCAACCCCGCCGACCTGCCGCTGGACGGCACCCCGGTGGTCGAGGTCAACCGGGGCGGCGAGATCACCTGGCACGGCCCCGGCCAGCTGGTCGGCTACCCGATCGTCAAGCTGCCCGACCCGATCGACGTCATCGCCTACGTCCGCCGGCTGGAGGAGGCGCTGATCCGCACCGCCGGCGAGTTCGGCATCGGGTCCACCCGGGTCGAGGGCCGCAGCGGCGTCTGGGTGCTGGGCGAGTCCATCCCGGACGCCGTGGTGGATCCGGCGCAGGTGGTGGACATCGGCAGGCTGACCCTGCGGATGGGCCTGCCGCTGGGCATCGACCCGCGCCTGGCCGGCCCCGAGTACGCGCCCTCCAACGCCGGCCAGCGCGGTGACGACCGCAAGCTCGCCGCGATCGGCGTGCGGGTCGCCCGCGGGGTGACCATGCACGGTTTCGCGCTCAACTGCGACCCGGACATGACCTGGTTCGACAAGATCGTGCCGTGCGGCATCAGGGACGCGGGCGTCGCCTCGCTCACCGGCGAGCTGCGGCGCGGACTGTCCGCCGCCGAGGCCGCGCCGGTGGTCGAACGGCACCTGGCGGACGTCCTCGCCGAGCTGCCGGAACCGGTCCTCGGCCACTGACCCGCCGGGCAGCGCCGACGCACCTTCCGCCGACGGCCGCCGAAACTGCCGGCGGCCGCTGGGAATCTACCGACCGGTAGCCATGTTGCCCTGCGATTGCAGGGCGGCAGGCCCGGCGAAGGCCGTACAACCACAGGCGTACCCTGGGGGTACCCCGTCTAGTTCTAGGAGTCGCACGTGTCCGCTGTCGCGCCCGACGGCAGGAAGCTGCTCCGCCTGGAGGTCCGCAACAGCGAGACCCCCATCGAGCGGAAGCCCGAGTGGATCAAGACCCGCGCGAAGATGGGCCCGGAGTACAACGCCCTCCAGTCGCTGGTGAAGAAGGAGGGGCTGCACACGGTCTGCCAGGAGGCCGGCTGCCCCAACATCTTCGAGTGCTGGGAGGACCGCGAGGCGACCTTCCTCATCGGCGGTGACCAGTGCACCCGCCGCTGCGACTTCTGCCAGATCGACACCGGCAAGCCCGCCGAGTTCGACCGCGACGAGCCGCGCCGGGTCGCCGAGTCCATCGTCACGATGGACCTCAACTACGCCACCATCACCGGCGTCGCCCGTGACGACCTGGAGGACGGCGGCGCCTGGCTGTACGCCGAGACCGTGCGCCAGGTGCACGCGATGACCGCCGCCCGCGAGGCCGGCCGCACCGGCGTCGAGCTGCTCATCCCCGACTTCAACGCGGTGCCCGAGCAGCTGGCCGAGGTCTTCTCCTCCCGCCCCGAGGTGCTCGCGCACAACGTCGAGACCGTGCCGCGGATCTTCAAGCGGATCCGCCCGGCGTTCCGCTACGAGCGCTCGCTGGACGTCATCACCCAGGCGCGTGCGGCCGGACTGGTGACCAAGTCCAACCTGATCCTGGGCATGGGCGAGACCCGCGAGGAGGTCAGCCAGGCGCTGGCCGACCTGGTCGGCGCCGGCTGCGAGCTGATCACCATCACCCAGTACCTGCGCCCCTCGCTGCGCCACCACCCGGTCGAGCGCTGGGTGAAGCCGCAGGAGTTCGTCGAGCTCCAGGAGGAGGCCGAGGAGCTGGGCTTCGCCGGCGTCATGTCGGGCCCGCTGGTGCGTTCCTCGTACCGGGCCGGCCGGCTGTACCGGCAGGCGCTGGAGCGGCGCGCGCAGGCCGCGGTCTGATCGCGGTCTGATCGCGGTCCGGTCACGCGTGTGACGGCGGTCCGACGGCGGCCTCCCGGTCCACCGATCGGTTCGAGCCACGGGAAGGGCGGAGCTTCGGCTCCGCCCTTCCGGTTTTCACCACGCTTTGACTGGCTGGTCACGGGCTGGTAACACGGGGTGGGGACTCTGGACGCCTGGTGAGCGTTCGATTCTTCTCAGCCACGAGAGGAGCTGTTCGGCATGCGGGTTCAGATGCGGATCCGGTCGGTGGGGGTGGCGCTGCGGTTCGCCGAGAGCGTCCTGCTCGCTCCCGGCCAGCGGCACGCGCGCCGCAACGCGTGGGCGGCGGTGTGCGAGAACCGCCGGTACGCGGCGGACCGCAGGCACGACGACGCGGCGGCCCGGACGGCACAGCCGCGGCCGGTCCGGCGGTAGTGCTCCGGCGATGACGCATCGGCGTCGGCGGCAGTGCTCCGGCGGCAACGGATCGGCGTCGCCATCGGCGATAACGCTTCGACGTCGCAGGGCCCCCCGGCGTCGCTCTGTGCGACGGCGTGCGGGCACACGGGTCACGGTTGGGGCGAACGGGTACCCGGGCTTGGATATCCCGTACCCGTGCCACGTACCATGAGCGTTATGGCGAGGGAAACATCCGAGAACCCCGGGCGACTGAAGCAGATCCGCCTGGCGTACACCATGACCAAGAAGGTCGACACCAAGATCGGCCTGATCATCGCCGGCGTCGGCCTGCTGACCTTCGGCGTGTTCCTCGCCATCGGCTTCGCGATCGAGCATCCCGTCTACCTGGGCATCCTGGGCTTCATCGTGGCCGTGCTGGCCATGGCGATCGTCTTCGGGCGCCGGGCCGAGCGCGCCGCGTTCGGTCAGATGGAGGGGCAGCCGGGGGCAGTCGCCGCGGTGCTGAACAACATCCGGCGCGGCTGGAGCTCCAACAGCACCCCGGTGGCGGTCACCCGTAACCAGGACGCGGTCTACCGCGCCGTGGGCCGGGCCGGCATCGCGCTGATCGGGGAGGGCAACCCGAACCGGGTCCGCCAGCTGCTGGCCTCCGAGAAGAAGAAGATGGCCCGTGTGGTCGGCGACGTGCCGGTGCACGACATCGTGGTGGGCAACGGCGAGGGCGAGATCCCGCTGAAGAAGCTCCAGATCCACCTGATGCGCCTGCCCCGCGCCATCACCGCCGCCCAGGTCACCGAGACCAACGACCGCCTGCGCGCGCTGGGCGACCTGCTCTCCAAGGCGCCGATCCCCAAGGGTCCGATGCCGAAGGGCGCCCGGATGCCCAAGGGCGGCCAGGCCCGCTGACCCTCCCCCGCCCCTGACGACACGAGAACGGCCCCGCCGCGGAAGCTCCGCGGCGGGGCCGTTCCGACGTTCGTACGGCGTCGGGGTGCATCCCGGCCTCGACCAGGGCCGGGGCCGGGGGCCGGATCTCGGCCGGAGGCTGGATCCCGACCCCGACCGGAGGCTAGATCCGGACCTCGACGGTGCCGACCGCCTTGTCGTGCAGGCCGCGGGTGTCGCGGTCCCAGACCAGCGGCGGCACCACCAGGCAGAGCAACAGGGTGCGCAGCAGGACCTGCGGGATGGTCGCGCGGCGGCCGTCCAGCCGGACCACCCGGAGGCCGAACAGCCGCTTGCCGACCGTCGTGCCGGTGGTGGCCAGCAGCAGGGACGCGACCAGGAAGAACAGCGGGCTGGTCCACAGGTTGGCCTCGGCCTGGTCGCCGCGGGCGATCAGCCCGTACGAGATCAGGGCGACCAGCCAGCCGTCCACGAACAGGGCGCCGATCCGGCGGCCGGGGCCGGCGATCGAGCCGGGGCCCTCCTTGGGCAGCCCGAGGCGCTCGCCGCGGTGGCCGAAGTCGGCACCCATCTTCTCGGCGGCCGCCCGGGGGCCGTCGATCCACGATCCCAACGCTTCTCTGGTGTCCACGAATCCACACTAACCGGGCTGACGGCGTACGCCGCCACCGGCTCCCCTCCGGTCGGGGCATCACCCCCGACCGGGTGAATCGTCGTTCCGGCACCTTTCCAAGTGGTCCAGACCACTTGCGGGAGGGCGCCCAGCCGGGCAGGGTGATTTGTACCGTCCCGTACATCTTTGCCAGCCGCCCGGCAGCCGTGGTTAACATCTAGGAAACGAGCGGGTCACCGAGTGGAAACGACCCATTCCTATGGTGAGCCCAATTCGCACGCCGAGGAGGATGGATGTTCAACAACGCCGCCGAAGTGAAGCAGTTCATCCAGGACAACGACGTGAAGTTCGTCGACGTCCGCTTCTGTGACCTGCCGGGCGTCCTGCAGCACTTCTCCGTACCTGCGGCGACCTTCGACCCGTCCGAGATCCTGATGTTCGACGGCTCGTCGATCCGCGGCTTCCAGGCCATCCACGAGTCCGACATGGCCCTCGTGCCGGACCTCGCCACGGCCCGCCTCGACCCCTTCCGGGCCGAGAAGCACCTCAACATCAACTTCTTCATCCAGGACCCGGTCACCGGCGAGGCGTACAGCCGCGACCCGCGCAACGTCGCCAGGAAGGCCGAGGCCTACCTCGCCTCCTCCGGCATCGCCGACACCGCGTTCTTCGGGCCCGAGGCCGAGTTCTACGTCTTCGACTCGGTCCGCTTCGACACCAGCGCCAACGCGTCCTTCTACCACATCGACTCGGAGGCCGGTGCCTGGAACAGCGGCGCCGCCGAGGGCGACGTACGCGGCTACAAGGTCAAGTACAAGGGCGGGTACTTCCCCGTCCCGCCGGTCGACCACTTCGCCGACCTGCGCGCCGAGATGTCGCTGGAGCTCGCCAAGGCCGGACTGGAGGTCGAGCGCCAGCACCACGAGGTCGGCACGGCCGGCCAGGCCGAGATCAACTACAAGTTCAACACCCTGCTGCACGCCGCCGACGACCTGATGCTGTTCAAGTACATCATCAAGAACGTCGCCTGGCGGAACGGCAAGACCGCCACCTTCATGCCGAAGCCGATCTTCGGCGACAACGGCTCGGGCATGCACGTCCACCAGTCGCTGTGGAGCGAGGGCACCCCGCTCTTCTACGACGAGCAGGGCTACGCCGGCCTCTCCGACACCGCCCGCTACTACATCGGCGGGCTGCTGCGGCACGCCCCCTCGCTGCTGGCCTTCACCAACCCCTCGGTGAACTCCTACCACCGCCTGGTGCCGGGCTTCGAGGCGCCGGTCAACCTGGTCTACTCGCAGCGCAACCGCTCGGCCGCGATCCGCATCCCGATCACCGGCTCCAACGCCAAGGCCAAGCGCATCGAGTTCCGCGCGCCGGACCCGGCCTCCAACCCCTACCTGGCCTTCGCCGCCATGCTGATGGCCGGCCTCGACGGCATCCGCAACAAGATCGAGCCGCTGGAGCCGGTCGACAAGGACCTCTACGAGCTGGCCCCCGAGGAACACGCCAACGTCCCCCAGGTGCCCTCCTCCCTCCCCGCCGTCCTGGAGGCCCTGGAAGCCGACCACGAGTACCTCCTCGCCGGCAACGTCTTCACCCCGGACCTCATCGAGACCTGGATCGACTACAAGCGCACCAACGAGATCGCCCCGATCGCCCTGCGCCCCCACCCCCACGAGTTCGAGCTCTACTACGACCTGTAGAGGTAGCTCTGACCTGCGGAAACGCAGTTCGATCTCTCATCGTTTCCGCAGGTCGGCGCCTCGCCGACCTGCGGAAACGCTTTCTTCGAGCCTGCCATCGACCGCCTGGTGGTTCGCGATGTGAAATGAGAGTGAAACGGAGAACGGGCTCGTAGGGCGCCCGAGCCCATCAACTTTCTCCCGTGCGTGGCCGACAGGTGACCCTCGTCGGACGGGAAGCCGATACCGAGGATCTTGTTGCGCGCGCCGTGTTCGAGCCGTACCCCGGAAGCCGGACCTGGGACGGCTGGACCTGCGGCTGCTGGACAGGAGGGCGCTGGGCAAGGTTCGACCAGCGGCGCTCCTCTGTATCGGAAGCGTCGGGCAACTGGGCCGGGCCGTCTGCTCCGTTCGGTGCCCTCCTTGCAAGCAGGGATGTCCGCCGGCTATGGGAAGTGGCGGCTGCTGTGTGGGCCGTTTCCGCGATCGGTGGCCCGGGCCCGGGAGGGCCGCAGCCACCTGGCCCGCGGGCATCGAGGCTGACTATCCGCCAGTACAGCAGAGCAACCTGCACCGGCGCCCAGCTACACCGCCGAAACCCTCAAGGTGCTGTACGCGAGTGCTGCGCACTGCACTTACCCGACCTGCCACGAATCCTTGACCGTTCAAGACGGACAGGAACGTGAGCATCGCCGAGATCGCGCACACTCGGTTAGGGCAAAAGGGCGGGCCTCGCTACGACCCGACGTACCAGCAACTGCTCCCCAATCGCTCTGAGGACCTGCTAGGACCCCTGCATCGCCATGACCTGCGGACTCACGTGCTCACCTGGACTTTGCAACGGCCCTGGGCCGACGGCTACTAACGTTCCGATCTTTCGACCAGGTCCGCGACGCCAAGGGCACCAACTTCGAGCAGCTGGTCAATGAGATCGAGGACCTTCGCTCGCTTCGTTCGCATGGCGGCTTGGGCATATGCCCGAATGAGGAGCTTGCCGACATAACGAGCATCTCCTGCTGCACCGGTTCTCATGTCATCAGAATCTGCGCCCTTGACTTCAATAAAACGTTGCGAACAGGCCAAGACCAAGTCATCTACGCGATCAGGGGCATGCTCCAGAGTGATAAACAGCTGAGGCAATGCAGCTGAGAACGAAGCTGAGGAGATCAGGCGAGACAGGGGTTCAATCACGGGGCGAAGGCGCTTGCCGCGGAGTGCAGCAGCCGCTTCGCCAACCGCATTCTGCACTGCCTTGTCTGAATCATTCATAAACACCTCAAACGCGCGCCGGACAACAATAGAATCATTTACGTCCGACAATCTGTGGGCACACAGCCGTGCAGCACCCTCCCGTTGCGCCACATCGCCAGTGGATAGGATCGCATCAAGAAGGTCCGACACACTCCATTGCACTGCGGCCAGGGCGGCAAGTTGACCCGCAACTCTTCGCACTTCCGCTATCTGAGATTGAAGCATTCGTGCGATCACGGGGCGGACTACATCTGGATCTTCCGACCCAATGTAGACGATCAATTTGATGACTGTGTGGGTCGCGAAGAGGTTGTCGTCATCTGTCTCGATAAGATCAGCGAATGCATCAAATGCCTGTGGCCGCGCGTGCCGCATGGAAGCGTGAATTAGATGTGCAGCACATGAACGAACCGGGGTAGACGCATCTCCGGCTAGCTGATTCAGTATCGGAAGAATAAGTGAGGTACGACTTCCGTCCGTGTCGTAGATGAGGAGATCCCCCAATGTTTCAGCTGCCGCGCCACGAACCGAGTTTATTCCGGCCCCGTAGACATCACGACCGATGTTTCTATCGTCATCGGATGACCAAGTATCTGGATCTCTCCGACCAGGACTATCCGAACGAGCCGCGTAAGCAACAATCGTCTCTACGAGGTCCAGAGGGACTGACTTGTAGTAGTGCCGAAGTGCATGACCAACCCATCGAGAATTGTCGTCGCGGTCAAATGATGAGATGTGACGGACGGCATCGAATACTGGAGCCCCGTTATCGAGGGCCTCTGCTGCCCCCAAAGCTATGAGAAGCGCAGTTCCATAAGCTGGGTGCGTGCTACGGTCAAAACGCAGGGCGAGGGCCGAGAATCTTGCAGGATCACGCTCCGCTTCCTGGCGCAACACGCTTGAAAGCTCCTGGGCACCACCCGTGAATGTGCTCCAGTTAGTTCTATCTGCACTGTGCTTGGCAAGAGCACCTAGCCATTGCTGATCGGTCATTCGCTGAGCGGATTCCGGGGGAATCGGAGATCCAATGCCCCCTCCCGTTACACCTTCGGGCTCAGGTGGCTGCTCCATACCTGCAGCTCTCCGCAGCTCGCCTAGACGACGCTTGGCTACATCAGAAAGACGCTGCTCATCCATCCCGGACAGGAGGTTAAACATGTACCAACCTGGCCGCCGGCCTTCCCATGGGAAGCGGAGAGCTAGAATCGATGCTTCTAGCTCGCGGTACGACTCCTCGGTGCAAAAAGGGCTCGTCGCCTGGATCAGCTGACGCGCCGTCCATACACCATTCGAAGAGTACCCACTCATGAAGCGGTGGGTTCCCTCTAGCAGGAGGCGAGTCGCCCACTGCGCGTACCGCTTACCATCTACCCGCAAGCCCTCGTACAAGAGCCATTGCGCCGCCTCATAGTGACTCGACGCAAGAGTCTCAAGAATAGGCTGAGCCAGTTCCGAGTCCTGTAGAACCAAGCTGCGGATGGCGGAAGCCATCCCAGCCAGGATGGCTTCTTCGAGCTCATGCGCATTGAGATCCGGATAGCGATGTGCAAAGTGTCGATCGAAAGTTGGCCGCTCATCACCCTCATAAGAGGTTACTGCCATTACACGGAGCATGTATGGCAGCAGTAGGTCACAAAATGAACCAGGAGCACCCTCAGCCCCGAGCCGCACCAGTTCAATCGCACTGTGCTCTCTACTCACTAGGGCTGCAACCTTATTGTTTGAATCTACGACCATAGAATTAGGACGATCGGCGAGGTAGGCGGCGAGGAGTTCAACTGCCCAAGCAGGCTGATGCTCCGCAAGGTCGTGGGATGAAATCCAAAGATCGTGCTCTGCATCTCCATCATAGTGCCCGTTGCGAACTGCGTGCAGAACCAATTCAAATAGGGGGCGACTTTCGTGGATGTCAGCAAATCGAGTCACCCACCGCAGTCGAGCAGGAAAATCACTTTCAGTAACATATGCCTGAAGAAGCGCGGCCAGGCGGTCGGGGTAAACTTTAGCTGCCCCTCCCATGATTTCAAGCGCCCGCCCTATTTCAGCACCATCACCACTCGTCAGCCACTCCTCAATGAGGCCTTCCGCATCAATGCGTTCAAACCACTCAGCCCCACGCAACGAGCGCCACAGCCGCTCCCCAAAGGAGGGATGCGTTTCCAGTACATCAGTCACCATCTCCCATTCTTGCGAGGTCGGTTTTGTCAGTGCACTCAAAAGGGTGAGGATGACATCCTTGATGTGAAACCGGACGTCAGGGCTTGTCAACGTATCCGCTACTTCAGTCACAAACCGATCCGGCTCAAGTTCACGCAAGTGATTCAGAATCTGCCGTACTTGTGCACGCCGAAAGAGTTCCTGCTCTCCACTCTTCAGGAAGTCGAGGAGAGATTCGTTGCGATCGACCCATCCACGCGCGAATGCGTAGTCGAAAAATGCCTCATGGAAGAATGCGATCTCTTGGCCGTCTCGAACCAACATGTGCTCAGATACCAGTACGCCGGCATCGACAGCGAGATTGGCCCGGTCAAGAACAGTTGCGGGAACCGATAGGCGCTGTCGAACACTAATCGCCCCCGCGAGTGTTGAAATCACCTCGTCAAATCTCACCGTATCGCGCCTCTGTGTGCAGTCAATCAGTTTACGCTGCCAGAAGGCGTCGAAGAGATTCTTAGTCGTCTGGAATGCGAGAGCCTCAGAATCAGCACCAGCCCCTCGCAACAAGACGAGATTCAATGGTGACCGGAGGAGGTTCTTCTGGTGAGTACTCAGAGCAGCAACATCCAGCCCCATAGCCTTGACAGCCTCAGTGACTTGAGCCTCGGAAAGCTCCTGTACTTCGACGCGCTCACACTGCTTAGCATCGAGCAGCTCCCGAATACGGTGATCATTCTCGACATCGAATTTCCGGCAGACCAGTAGTACCCGCATCTTCGGAAAGGCAGACGCCTCACGGACAAGGTCAGCCACTGAGTCAAAGTTTCTGGGCATACGTCCTGATACCAGGCTGACGGCATCAACCTGGTCCACGATAAGTACGCAGGGGCGTTCCCTAGCTACAGATGCCAGGGCTGCCACAGGTGAGATATCTAGCCCGATCCGCTGACCTAGCTCTGTGGTCGATGCGAAGGGTTCGAGTCTGTCAAGCCGAAAACTCAGGAGGGGGATTTCTCGCTCCTGAAGGGTCTGAACGGCCTGGAGCAGAGTGGCGCTCTTTCCGCCACCTGCTGCCCCCATCAGAAGCGTCAGCCTTTCTGAATCCGTATCGAGAAGCTCAACAAGTTTATCAGCTTCAGTGCGTCGGATTGCAGGCCGAAGAAGCTCACGTTCGACGCTGGCAGCCCATCCCGCCGTAACCTCACGAACCTTGTTGGAGACGGTGGTCCCAAAGAGGAGTGCTGAGCAGCGAAGGCCATACTCTTCCAGCCAAGACTCGATGGCTGCGGAATCCAGCGTGGAGCCAAGACCGTAATAGTTAGCTAGATCCCCGAGCCCGACAGCTGCGAGACGTCCGGTCGCGCCGCTTAGAAGAAGCTCTGCAAGGGCTGCATTTCCGCGGACGAGATCATTTTCGTCCGGCCAAGAGACCCAGAGGCCTCGTAGCACCTTCCAAGCTACGTCAGCCGATCCATAGATAGCAGAGGATGAAAGCTCATCGAACGCATCTTTGAGTCCCTTCGTCAGCCGATCGCTGATGAACTCCATGAGATCATCAGCACTTCTGGCTCTTTCGGT
Source organism: Kitasatospora sp. NPDC057738 (assembly GCF_042798815.1). Classification (NCBI taxonomy): domain Bacteria; kingdom Bacillati; phylum Actinomycetota; class Actinomycetes; order Kitasatosporales; family Streptomycetaceae; genus Kitasatospora; species Kitasatospora sp. NPDC057738. Next base: position 24,123 of record NZ_JBHVJT010000037.1, read on the forward strand.
GAGCTCCTGGATGGGGCGAGCAGGAACAACGGATACAAAGTGAAAATGCCGTCCTCGCTCCACGTGATAGCGAGCGTTCTCCCAAATCTCCTTCTTGTGTAGAGATTTTACATTCCAGCTATTAGCATTGCCGTTTTGGCGTTTAACCTGATGAACCTCGACAGTGTCACCGTGCCGGTACGTGAACTCAGCACCCTTGCCTAGAGCGTCGATGTCTTCAATCTTGATGGATTGAGCATTCCCCAGAAGTACGTACAACAGGTGTCGGACTGTCCAGACGCCCTCGTATCGGTTACCGAACTTATCGGTCTCTCCGCCGGCGCGAGGGCTCACTTCAAGCTCCTATTTTGAGTGTTCGTCGTCCATGGGCTCATCAGCGCCACTATGATACTGCCTTGTGCTACACAAGCGCTACGAACTGTGAATTTGCCCGCGTGACTTCCGCCAGGGGCGGAGTCGATGTCTTTCCCTGACGCTCGCATCGTCAAACCTTCATCGCGAGAGACAGGGCGATCCCTAGGCTGACTCCTATCGCAAGAAGAGAAAGATTCTCGATGATTGCAGGTTGATTCGAAGCGCGTACAGCGTTTACTTATCCACGCCTCAGATGACTCCACCTCTGTGGCAGGGTGCTTCAAATTCCCGGTGATCAGGTGAGTCCGCAGGCGCGGCGGTACGAGGGGTATGGACTGGGATCGTCACGAACACATCGAAGCTTCGATTGAACGGGGCAACCTTCCCAAGTCGCCCTGAACTGCTGGAGCTTCGATGTGCCGCCAATCTGGCACCGTCTGCCTGACCAAGTCGCTCGCTCTCGACAGCGTGGCGGGATTGTCGCTGCTGGAACGGTGGCGGGTGCTGCGCGATCTGCGTCGGCGTCGAGGACTCTGTCACCCGTTCGTAGCGGTGCTGCCGGTCGCCGCCTCGGCGCCAGGGTCGTGGGCGCGTTCGGGCGTGCTGTTCGCACCGAGTACCACCCCGATCCGGCGGGTCGTGGCCCTCGTCTGCCCGGCGTCCTGGCCGACCTGACCGGCGCCGATCTCGCAGGCTCGTACTCGGTAGCCGTGGACGACAAGACCACCCGCGGCGCCCAGCACGGCGCCTCACCCGCCGCCCACCTGCTGGCTGCGATGACCGGCGACGGCCGCACCGTCACCCAGCTACGGGTTCCCGGCAAGACCAACGAGATCACTTGCTTCGCCCTGCTGTTGAAGCCCTTCGACCTGGCCGGGGTCGCCGTCACGGCCGACGCCCTGTACACCCAGCGTACCCACGTGCGCTTCCTGGTCGAAGAGAAGAAGGCCCACTATCTGCTGGTGGTCAAGGCCGAGCAGCCCGAACTCCATCGCCGGCTTCGGTCTCTGCCGTGGAAGGACGTCACTGCACACCGCTACGACCGCAAGATCGGCCACGATCGCAGGGAGACCCGTGAACAGGGCACTCACCGTCACCGCCTCGGCCTGCCCTCCAGGCCGTCCGCCTCCTGCGCCACCGCACCGATCTCAAGACCGGCACGGTCAGCCACCGGACCGTCTGCGCGATCACCGACCTGACCTCACAGGAAACCTCGCCCCAGCGCTTCGGCCAGCTCGCCAGGTCGCAGTGGACCATCGAGAACCGGCCCCACTTCGTCCGCGACACCACCTTCGCCGAGGATGCCTCGAAGATCCGTCTCGGCCACGGCCCGGAGAACATAGCGACCCTGCGCGCAGCCTCCCGATCAACACCATCCGCGCCGCCGGGCATCGCTACATCGCCGCCGGTATCCGGCACGCTCCTACGAGCCCTTCACCCGCCCGCTCGACCTGCTGGACATTATCTGACCAGCGCAATCTCGCAGGGGAACGAAAGACACGTGGCGTGCCCGAACGGGGTGGCGGGCGTCCAGTGGCACCAGCGCCGTTCCAGAACTGGAGTGCCGACCATCCGGGTCCGGTTCTCCAGGTCGACTGCCTGTCCTGCCCTGCGCTGCGGGAGTCCGTCAACCCGCCCAGAGCGGAGCGCCGGGAAATCAACCTGCACACCGGCGAGCTCCAGCAGAGCGACGAGTGGTAGGCCCGGTACGAGATCCGCGCTTGTGCCGAGAGAACGATCTCCCAAGTGGTCAGGGCCTGCGACCTGCGCAGAGCCCGTTGCCGAGACACGGCGAAGACAAGCCCCAGCACCGACTGACCGGCGCGGCGATCAACCTCATCCACCTCGCCGCCTGGCTCACCGACACACACCCCACGCCCGGCCCCGCACCAGCACCCTGGAGCACTTCGGACAGAAGCGGTCGCTGTCCCTGACCATCGGCTGCCAAGGCAGCACTCGAGCACCCGGAGTATTTGTGACCACGAACACCGTCCATCGGGCCACCCGGTTCGCCGCCGTCTACGCGTTGCTCAGAGCTTCGGCGGACGTGGCCGACCACTGGATCCAGACCGACCACCAGGCCGCCACCAAAGCTCAGCGGGACGGCGTACCAGGGCAGTCCGGAGCAGCCGGCCGCCGGGCCTGTGCCGCCCATGTGGCGTCCTACACCGCGACACAGGCCGCTGCCCTGCTGTTCGCGAACCGAGCCCTCGTGCTCGGGCTACGACCCTCCCGCATCGCGGTCGCGCTGCTCCTCTCTGCCACCAGCCACTTCGCGGCCGACCGCCGCGAGTTACTGCGCCGGCTGGCCCGCGCCACCAAGGGCGGCCGCTTCATCGACCTCGCGGACGGCGGGTTGAACGGCGTCTACCTGATGGACCAGGCCTGGCACCACGGGTTCGAGGCATGCGCTGCGTTCGTCGCCTCGGGCTGATCGGCAGCCCGGTCAGGTCAAGGCTTGCGAGTCAGCCGCGCAGTCCGGACACGCGCTCCGCCCAACGTGCCAGGTCGATCGTCAGCATCCCCTTGCTGTGGAAGCGCCCGATCCAGAGGTCGTCCAGCAGTCCCCGAGCCCTGCGGTGCCCTAGCTGGAGCCCCTGAGCCAGATGATCCCGGCTGACCTTTAGTACCACCTGGCCGGTCCGGCCGCCGGTCTTACGGAGTTGGTCGCGGACGAGCGGCCGCACCAGGGTGGCCAGCCGGACCTCCGCGTCCCCGCGCCCCTGGACCACTGACATCTCGTGCGCTCGGTGCGCGAGGTATGTGGTCAATAGACGCTCAGCTTTCTTGAGTACCAGGAAGCGGTTGAGGCGTTCAGCTTGTCCGACCAGCACCACCACCCGTGTGTGCGCAACGACCTGGGCTGTCCTCGGTGCTTCCGGCTCGATCATGGGCGTCTCTCCGACCAGGTCATCGCTGGCCCGGAAAGCCAGCACCGCCGGCTGGTCGCGATCGTCCTCCCAGCGCTCGATCCTGAGGGCGCCGCGCTGCACCGCGAAGACCTCGTTCGAGGAGGAACCCTGGAAGATCAACGGATCGCCCGCTTCGAGCTCCTTGGACCGCCATCCGTCGGTCATTTCCTTCCACCAACCACCCATCAGGCCCCGAAAGGTTGTGTCCCCTGAGAGGGCGCAACGTTCATCCCCACTGTCGTACATGCCCAGCAAGATATGGCATTTCTTCCCACGTCCCGTTGATTCGACGGGTGTTGACGAGTTCTCGGACTGATTCCACTCTCCGGTGCTATTCTTCCGGGCTCTTTCCGGGCGCGAGCTTCACCTCTTCTCACCGCGCGCGTAGCACTCCTCGATCCCGCGTCGTACTGCCAACGGCACCAAGCCACGGCCCCTCGCTGCCCCACACTCGTGAAGGACGAGACCGGACGGCCGGACCGGCAATCCGCTGCCGGCCGGGACAGCACGCGCCCAGGAGGCTCGATGACCAACCCTGCCCATAGCGACCGCACCTTCCGGGGCATGCCGCTGCCCGACCACCGCGGCGTCGTCGTTCTGGACCAGGAGGCGTTCACCCAGCAGCCGGGTTCAATCCAGGCCGAATTCGCCACGGTGATCGGCGAACTGACCGACGAGGCGCTTTCCCGTGCCGGCCTTGAGTCGGTCCGGGAGAACAAGTTGTTCCTCCGCGACAGCGGCGACGGGTTCGTCTTCGGATGCTCGCCGAAGCACCTTCCGGGACTGTTGGACCAGTTCCTCCCCGAGCTTCAGGCGGGCCTCGCCCGCCACAACACTACGCCCGGTAGTCGGCAGTTGCGGCTGCGGGCGGCCATCGCATGCGGCCCGCTGCCCGCCGAGGGCGGGCCAAGTGATGGTTACGGCGCGGCCCGCAACGAGGCCCACCGGTTGGTGGATGCCGGCATGCTCAAGTGGGCCATGGCAGAGGCGAGTCCGGACGCAACCCACCTGGGGGCGATCGTCTCGGACCGCGTGTACCAGGACGTCGTGGTCGGCAGATACTGTGCACTGCACCCAGACCGGTTCGTCAAGATCATCGCTACCGTGCCGGGCAAGACGTTTCACGCACCAGCCTGGATCTACGTACCCGCCCCGTCTGGCGGCCTGCTCACCGTCCCGCCGGCCCCGCCCTGTTCATCGCCCGAGCCGGCGATGCCGAGCCCGCTCCCGGCAGGCGAGGGCCCCATCCGGGCCCCGGGGGCCCGGATGCGGACAGACACGGTTCAAGATGTGGGCCAGGGAGTGGCGTTGGCAAACAGTTCCACCGGGGACGTGACCCTCTCGTTCACCACGACGACGGACCGCGAGGGACTGCGCCAGTGACAGCGCCTCCTGCAATCCCGCCCCCGGGCCCGGCATCCACGACAGCCGATCACCCACCGGACTCCTTCCCGGCTGGCAGCTACCAGCAGTTGGTGCAATCCGTCAAGCAGGGCATGACCGTGAACAGCCTGACGGGCAACGTCACCATCACCTTCCAACTCCCCTGCCAGTGCGATCCGCCGCACTCCTGCGAACGTCGTACCTCTCACGCTGCACACGGCCTCACCGTCGGGCTCCAGGAGTTGTTCCACGAGCTGCGTGTGCAGTGGCGGCGGCTGGTCGACCCGGTCGGTCCAGGCACCCCGCCACCCGACCCTCCCGGGGACACCGACCCGCGAAGGTGATCCCCCGCGCTCCCGGCGTCACCTGTGGTGGCGCCGGCCCGGGGGACCCGCGCATCTCCCCAAATGGCCATGACAGTGCCTCACACCCAAACTAGTTGGAGGACTTCGTATGACCGCCGGTACCCCGTCCGCCCTCGTACTCGCCCAACCGACCGGGCCCGGACCGTTCACCGGTCCCGGGATTCGCACGGTCGACCAGTCGCAGAGCTGTTTCGTCATCGGCCCGGCCGGCGAGCCGCACACCGAGATCGACTCACTCACCCAACCGGCTCGTGCGACCGCCCTGCTGGTCTTCGAGATGATCGTCGAGCCGGCCTGTGCCCGGCTCGACATCGGACCGATGCGGTCCAACCAGATCTCCCGAACCGGCGAGATCACCGAGCAGGTCTGCCGGCAGCTACTGGCAGCCGATCTGGTGATCGCCGATGTGAGCGGCGGCAATCCGGGTGTCATGTATGGGCTGGGCCTGCGGCACGCCACGGGCAAGCCGGTCATTCAACTCGGGGAGACTGGTCAACTTCCTTTCAATAGCGCACTGTTCCGAACCATCACCTTCAGGCGGTCGCCCGCCGGGATGGTCGAGGCCAGGAACGAGCTGGCCGAGGCGCTCTCTCTAGTGCTGCGTGAGGGCTTCGACCCGCTCATCCCCGCCCGTGCCCTCCGTAGCGCGACCAGGCCTGACACCGAGGGGCCGCTGGCCGGGCGCCCGGCCGGGACTGCGGCCCCCTCAGGGGATCTTCCTCCCGGCCTGCTGGAACGGTTCGCCGAGCTGGCACCTGACTTGGAGGCAACGTCCAGCCACATCGCGGCGATCATCGCGCTGGTCACCGACATCGCTGCAGCAGCCGAGCAGTTCGGCCCCGACATGCGGCGTGCGGCCCGGGACGGAAGTCCGATGAGCGTCCAACTCGCCTTTACCAAGCGGCTGTCGGCCGCACTCATCGGTCCGGCCGCCGAGCTGAGGGAGTCCGCGCAGCGGTTCACCGAGCGCATGGCCGACATCGACGCCACCGTACAGGCCGCGCTCGACCTCTTCGAAAGGGTCCTGCCGGCTCATTGGAACGCCGATGACTGGGGGTTCCTGAGCCGGCTCGTCGACGTCTCCGCTGTCGCCCGCCAGGGCACAGAGACGCTCGCCTTGTTCCGAACCATCACCGACGTGATGATCGCCGTGCATCGCGAACTCCGGGGTCCAGTCCGGGACATCGCCACTGCAGTGGAACGACTCGGTGATGCGATGGCTGTGCTGGAGACATGGGCCCAGCGGGCCAAGCGGCTGGCGGCCTGAGCACGGACTCGAACACGGACTCTCGAGGACAGCAACCGCCGTTCACTGCGGCCTGTCCGACGAGGGGTCGGCTCTCTGCAGTTCTCTCCACTCTTCTCATGAATCAGATCGGACACCCGAGGACCGGATGTCGAAATCCGGCGATGGGCGACAACCACGGATTGAGGCGCGCAGCATGTCAGGCATCTTCCATCAGATCGAGTCGAGCGCCCGGAAGATCTTCGGGGACGAACCGGTCTGCGTGCACGTGGGGAATGTCCAGGACTGCGACATCAAGCGGCACCCCACGTATCCGAAGTTCCGCACCGAGGCAATCCTGGCGGGGGTCCGCTCCGCTCCGAGTTCCCGGCTCTGGGAGTCCTTGATCGCCATGGGTAGGTTGTGCGACCTGGACGGTGACGACACCTGGCGGCTGGTCATCCTCGACTGCATCGTCCCCTGTTTCCGTTCGCTCTCCACCCGGATCGCCCGGGACTTCCGGGTCGAGCTCGAGGAGATCCGCTCGGCGATGGTGGTGACCGCACTGGAAGTCTGGGCCGCCACTGCTGCGGGCGTTCCACCACGCCTCGTGAGGGATCGCATCGTGAAGGCGGCCTTCGAGGTCGCCTTCCAGCGGGGGAAGACCAGCTCACCGGAGCTCATGACAGACCAGCTCGACGTCTTTGCCCCACCGGAGATTCCCGTAGTCGACCACTCCATGCAGGCGTCCTCGATCATCGACGTCAGCCGTGTCCGTAGTGCGGAGGTCGCGGAGCAGATCAGGGGCGAGCGACTCGGAGCACTTCTCCACGGACTGGGCTGCTTCGACGCCGTGCAGGACTTCCACGAGGACATGCGCGCCGGCCGCCGATCGGGGTCGATCAGCCAGGCAGTCAAGGCCACAGGCCTGTCCCGCTCGCGGTTCTCCAACAGCAACCTCTACTACTACGCCTCGGACCTCTACCCGTCGTTCATCGGGCTCCGGGAGGCAGCTGGCGTGATTGGGCTCCCGGAGTCCACCGCGTACCGGCTGATCCGGGCGGGCCAATTCCCCCTTCCGGTGGCGAGGGCGGGCCGCAGCTACAAGGTCTCTGTCAGGGCCCTCATGCACTTCACGGATATCCCGGACGCCATCGTCCACGCCGACGACATCGAGAACGGCGCTCTCCACGCGAGGGGCGCCGCGCAATGAGCGCCTCTCGCCAAGCCCGGATCGAGTACGGCCGGATGTCAGTAGCGGCTCAGCCGGCGAACGGGTCGACGAGGCACATCAGGGTACGTGCCACCTTCAGTGCACTGTCCGGGAAGCGTATTCCGACCGTGTAGTACCCGGCTCGAGAACGGCCGACCGGTTCGAGTATCCGGGCGGTGACCAGCGCGCGCAGATCCCGCTGCGCCTGCTGCACGCTCCGGCCCTCCGCGCGCTCATAGTGCGAACGCCTCACACGGCCGGCCATGGCGACATCGTGCAGAGTCGTCACCCACCCACTCGTCCGTACCAGCAACCTCGACGAGGCCAGCGAGCAGACCCCAGACCGCGCCGACCTGTCTATCCGGACCTGCACGGTCTGCGCCGCCTGCTGGTGGTAGGTAGTCAAGTTGGAACGGGCCCGGCTGGAGGCGTCCTGGTCGGACAGGCACTCGGAGCCCCGGCGCGCCTAGTCCCGTTCGCCGACTCGCGGCAGCCCACGCACAGCGGGCCATCGTGCCCCGGCGGGTGGAGGGTCGCCGACGCGCTTGATTTCGGTCTAATTCTAGAACGCTGCGTAGCGACCTACGACGAGCGGCCGACACGATCTCCTCGTCACCACTCGGTACTTATCAGCGCGCCTCATCAGTTGTGGCAGCGGCGTGTGCACTGGTTGCGAAACGATCTTCCCCCGGGGCTCATGTTTCCACAGGTCAGAGGCGAGTTCGAGCTCTACTACGACCTGTAGAGGGCCGCGGGGCTGGCAGTACGCGCCGGGCGGGCGGTTCGACGGAGGTCGGGCCGGCCGCCCGGCGCGTGCTGTTTCCGGGCGCGGGGGTGGGGCGAGGTCAGTAGGAGTCGGGGGTGTGCTGCTGCGGCGGGTGGGTGTCCCTGGGGGTGAAGGCGGTGGCCCAGGGAGTGGTGACGGTTTCCAGGGCGCCGGGGGTCCGGGCCGGCGCCGGGGCGGGCTGCGGGGGGAGGGGTTCGGCGGCGCGGAGCTCGTCGATGCTCCTGGTCATGCCCGTCTTGAGACGGGGTGTCAGGGGCTTCTCGATGAGGCGGTGGGCCAGCCAGGAGGCGACGAGCATGCCGGCGGTGACGACGGCGACCGCCGTCCAGGGCTTGACGTCGCGCTCGTGGAGGGCGCGCAGGGCGGTCCAGCCCATGGTCTCGTGGAGGAGGTAGAGGGGATAGGTGAGGGCGCCGGCGAAGGTGAGCCAGCGCCACTGGATCCGGGAGCCCCAGCCCAGGGCGACCACGATCATGACGAGGTAGGAGAGGCTGGTCAGCAGGACGGCGGGCCAGGTCGGCAGGTCGACGCGACCGAGGTAGGGGTTCACGTCCTTCTGGTGCTGGATGGTGTAGAGCACCGAGAGGATCCAGCTGATCCCGACGATGCCGAAGAGCATGAGGTTGGGACCGTACCGGTGGACCAGGTAGAGCGCGAGGCCGGCGACGAAGAACGAGGAGACCTGAGACATCGCGAAGAAGTCGAGCACCGGCCACTTGGTGCTCGCCGCGACGATGCCGGCGACCGTCCAGATCGAGCAGAAGGCCACGATCCGCCGGTAGGTCACGCCCTGCCAGACCACGATGGCGAACAGCAGGTAGAAGCGCAGCTCGATCCAGAGCGTCCAGTAGACGGCATCGACGTCCTTGATGCCCAGGCCCTCCTGGAACATCGTCAGGTTGGCGAGCACCTGCTCCGAGGGGAGCGGCTGGCGTACGAGCGGCCACACCGTGACGACCGCGGTGGTGAGCAGGACGGCGAACCAGTACGCGGGGTAGAGCCGGATGACCCGGGAGCGGACGAAGTCGCCCACCGGACGGCCCCAGCTGCTCATGCAGATCACGAAGCCGCTGATCACGAAGAACAGGCAGATGCCGGTCCACAGATAGGCGCCGAGAAAGGAAGCGCGGTGGAACACCTGATCGACCGGCTTGCCCCAGGCACTGTCCTCGGGCTTGGTACCGCCGCCGTAGCCGACGTAGTGGTGGAAGACCACCATCAGCGCGGCCAGGATGCGCAATCCGTCCAGGACCGCGAGACGGCCGCCCTTGGCGGACTTGCGGCGGCCCGAGGAACCTGATCGTTGCCGGGGGAAAATGCTCACGGCAGAAGATAGCGCACACACGTTCAATTGCCCGGTGCAGGCCCGGAAGCCCGCTCACTCCGGGAGGCTCGGCGGCACGGTCCGGACGACGGCCAGGGACGCCACGGCGGCCGCGAAGCCGAGCAGCGCGCCCGCCGCGACATCCCCCGGGTAGTGCACGCCGGTGTGGACCCGGGAGTAGCCGACCGCGGTCGCCAGCGCGCCGAGCGGCAGCGCCAGCGGTGGCAGCAGCACGCCGACGGCGGTGGCGAAGGCCGTCGCCGAGGCCGTGTGCCCGGACGGGAAGGAGGCCGACTCCGGCATCGCCACCTGCCGGCCGACGGTCACCCTCGCCAGCTCCCGGTCGGGCCGGGGGCGGTGGACCAGCTGTTTGCCGACCAGGTTCGCCGCCACCGAGGCCAGCGCCACCGCGCCGACCCCGGCCACCGCCGCCTGCCGGGGGCGGCCGGGCCGCAGGGCGAGCAGGGCGGAGACGGCCAACGAGATCTTCGAGTGGTCGGCGGCCCTGGAGAGCCGGCGCAGCGCGGAGTCGAGCGTCGGGGTGGAGGTGGCGGCGACGGCCGCGTAGACGGCTCCGTCGAGCGCCCGCAGGTCGGTGAGTACGGACGGCGGGACGGACGGCGGGACGGGCGGCGGGACGGGCGGCGGGACGGGAGGGGTGGCGTCGTGGTCCGGGTGGTCAGTCACGGGTCGGCCCCTCCGCAGTCGGGTCGGAGCGGCCGAACGCGAGGGCGGCCAGCCGGCGCCAGTTCACGGACGGCACGGGGGCGGGGACGCCGGGGCGGTCGCGCGGCACCAGGACCCGCAGGGCCCGCGGGCGCAGCGTGCACACGACCGGGACGGGCATCCGCAGCGTCTCGCCGTCGACCGCCACCGGGATCTCGTCCTCCTCCGCGGTCACCTCCACCCGCCGCGCGGTCAGCGCGGTCAGCCCGGTGGACTGCGTGCCGCGCACGGCCAGGTCCGCGGCCTGTGCCGCGCCCTCCACCCGGATGCCCAGGACACCGAGCAGGCCGCTGTCGAGCCGGGGTCGGCGGCCGCCGATGCCGAGGTCGTCCGTCGAGCCGTACGGGTTGTTGCTGACCAGCAGCGCCTGCTGGGCGGTGAGCGCGGTGGCGTCGGCCCTCACGTCGACCCGCCGTACGCCCTCGCCGACCAGCAGGTCCGGCAGCAGGCCGAGCGCGGTGCCGGCCTTGGCGTCGCGGTACTCGGGGCGCTCCACGACGTCGGCGTACACCCCGAAGGAGACGGTGTTGACGAAGGCCCGGCCCGCGACCTCGCCGAGGTCGACCCGCAGTTCCTCGCCGTCGGTCAGCGCGTCCAGGCAGCGGGAGGGGTCGTCGCGGTCGAGGCCGAGGTCCATGGCGAAGTGGTTGCGGGTGCCGGCGGAGATCACCAGGAACGGCAGACCGTGCTCGGCGGCGACCGCCGCGACCAGCGCCTGGGTGCCGTCGCCGCCCGCCACGCCGAGCAGGTCCGCGCCCTCGGCCACGGCCGTGCGGGCCAGCTCGGCGACGTCGGCGGGGGCGGCGGGGTCGAGCAGGACCACCCGGGCGCCGAGTCCCTCCGCCCGCTCGACGAGCCCGAAGCGGCCGACCTTCCCGTCGCCGGACTTCGGGTTCATGATCAGGACCGGTCGCAGCGGCCGGGTCGCGGCACGCCCCCGCATCGGCGGCTCCGGGCGGGCGCGGCGCAGCGCGGCACGGGCGAGGGCCAGCGCGATGCCCCAGACCAGGACGAGGAGCAGGGCCGTCAGCCACAGCCGGTGGTGGGCGAAGAACACCAGCACCGCGACCGGCGCCGCGATCGCGACGAGCAGCCCGAACACCCGGACCGCGCCCCGGTAGGCCAGGAACCACCAGACGCCGGCGGCCCAGACGACCAGTCCGAGCAGCCCGGCCCCGAGCACCAGCAGCCCGCCCTCCCCCAGCGCGAAGAGCAGCACCCCGACGGCCCCCGCGACCGTCAGCAGGGCGCAGCGGGCGAGCAGCGTCGCGCCCGCTCCCCCGGCGTGGTCCGCCGTCCGTGTCCTGTCGATCTCGTCCTCCCGTGCCGCACCCGGCGGCAATTGTCAGACACGCCCCAGGGGCCGTCCACCCCGGGCCCGGTCGGGCCCGGTCGTTGCCAGCAGCCTGCGCACTCCCGCGCCCGGGGGCATCCCCGGCGGGCCCGTCCGGGTGACCGGGGCGACGGGTGGCGGGAAGAACGACGGGCGACGGGCGACAGGAAGGACGAGGGCCGGAAAAGCGGTTGCCGGGCCGAGTTGGATGGGGGCCATGGGACGCAGGGAGAAGGTCACCCCGACGGTGTACGTGTCGGTGGACGTGGAGTCGGACGGGCCGATCCCGGGGCCGTACTCGATGCTGAGCTTCGGGGCCGTGGTGGCCGGCCGGCACGACGGGGAGGGGTTCCGGCGGCCGCCGGCGGGGGCGGCGGCGTTCTACCGGGAGCTGCGGCCGATCAGCGCGGAGTACGTCCCGGAGGCGCTGGCGGTGTCGGGGCTGGACCGGGCGGCGCTGCAGGCGGACGGGGCCGATCCGGCGGCGGCGATGCGGGAGTTCGGCCGCTGGGTGGAGGGGGTGCGGCGCGGGCCGGGCGGGCGGCGGTACCGGCCGGTGATGGTGGGCTACCCGGCGGTGTACGACTGGCAGTTCCTCCACTGGTACCTGGTGCGGTTCACCGGCTCCAGCCCGTTCGGGCACTCCGGCTGCCTGGATCTGAAGACGCTGTACGCGGCGCGGGCCGGGGTGCCGTTCGCCGGGATCGGCAAGCGGTCGATGCCGCCGGAGCTGCTGCCGGACCTGCCGCACACGCACCACGCCCTGGACGACGCCCGGGAGCAGGCGGAGCTGTTCGCGAACCTCTGGGAGTGGTCCGGGCCTACGGGACGTCCGGAGTGAGGGCGAGGACGGCGAGGTCGTCGGCGAGCAGGCCGGCGTACCGGTGGACGTCCTGGGCCAGGAAGGAGACCACCCGGTCGGGGGCGGTGGTGCCGAGGGCGGCGAGGCGGGGGGCCAGCGGGTAGAAGGCGCCGGCGGTGTCGCGGGCCTCGCTGACGCCGTCGGTGTAGAGCAGGACGGTGTGGCCCGGGGGCAGCGCCACGGCGACCGCCTTGCTGCGCTCGTCGGCGGGGCCGAGGTGGCCGAGGCCGAGCGGGAGCTCGTCGGCGCAGGACACCGGGATGATGCCGCCCCCGCCGAGGAGCAGCGGGGTGGTGTGACCGCGGTTGACGATCTCCACGCAGTCCGAGCCGGGCCGGTACTGGAGCAGGACGGCGGTGACGAACAGCTCGTCGTCGCCGCGGTCGGCGGCGTCGCGCAGCACCGCGCGGTCCAGCTGGTCGGCGAGTTCGACCAGCCCGGGGGTGTCGTACGCGGCCGCCCGGAACGCGCCTAGGACGTCGGCGACGGTGCGGACCGCGCCCAGGCCCTTGCCCCGGACGTCGCCGAGCAGCACCCGCACGCCGAAGCGGGTGTCGCAGACCTCGTACAGGTCCCCGCCGACCAGCACGTCGGCCTGGGCCGGGCGGTAGAGACCGGCCACCCGCAGCCCGCCGGCCCGCTCGGGCACCGGACGCAGCACCGTGCGCTGCAGGGTCTCGGCGACCGTACGGGCCTGGAGCAGGTTGCGGTTCTGCCGGGTGCGCTGCCAGGACAGCGCGGTGCCCATGACGCCGGAGAGCAGGGTGGCGATGTAGACCCAGACGTGGTGCTGCTCGTTGACGTGGTCCGCGCGCAGCGCCAGGCCGAGCTGGAGAGCCAGGGAGCCGGCCGTCGTGACGGCGGTCAGCACCGGGCCGTAGCTGAAGGCGGCCACCACGGGCAGTGCGGTGAGCAGGAAGCCGGCGGCGACGGCGTCCGGGACGACGGCCTCGGCGACCAGGTCCAGCACCAGCAGGAGCACCGGCAGCCAGGGCACCCAGCGCGGAACCCTGGGTTCCAGCGCCGCGGGGCGCGGCGGGCGGGGTGCTGTGCGCACGGTGGGACCTCCTGGCAGGTGGCCGTTCCGGGTGATCGGTCCGGATTGGCCGCTTTCGTCCCTCCATGCTCTCCCACGAACGGCCCAGCCACGAACGGCCGAACGTCCCGGTCCCCGGGGCCGGAGGAGCCAAATCCCCGACCCCGGGGACCGCGCGTCACCGGACGGTCACCGGACGGTCACCGGCAGGGTCTCGTAGCCGCGCAGCACCAGGCGGTCGCGCCGGGTCGGGACGCCGCCCGGGGCGAGCCGGGGGAAGCGGTCGAGCAGGGCGGGCACCGCGACCTCGGCCTCCAGCCGGGCCAGCTGGGAGCCCAGGCAGAAGTGGGTGCCGCCGCCGAAGCTGAGCGGCTGGCTGTCGGTGCGGGTCGGGTCGAACACCTCGGGGCGCTCGTACCGGGCCGGGTCGTGGTTGGCCGAGCCGATCAGCAGGGTCACCGCGTGGCCGGGCGGGATCGGCAGGCCCTCGACACTCAGGCCCTCCTCCAGCGCGACCCGGCCGGTGGCCTGCACCGGGGAGTCGAAGCGCAGCACCTCGTCGGTGAACCCGGCCGGGGTGATCGCGCCGCTGCGCAGCCCGGCGGCCGCCTCGGGGTGGCGGAACAGCAGGGCCAGGCCGTTGCCGAGCAGATTGGTGGTGGTCTCGAAGCCGGCCACCAGCAGCAGCACCAAGTTGGCCAGCAGCTCCTCGGCGGAGAGCCGCTCGTCGTCCGCGGCGGCGATCCGGGCCAGGTCGGTGACCAGGTCGTCCTGCGGCCGGGCCAGTCGCTCGGCGGCCAGCTCGGTGAAGTAGCGGGCCAGCTCGTCGGCGGCCTCGTCGGCGGCGGCCAGCTCGTCCAGGTCCTGGATGATCTCCAGCGCGACGGTCAGGTCGGAGGCGAGGTCGCGGAAGCGGTAGCGGTCCTGCTCGGGGACGCCGAGCAGCTCGCAGATCACCCCGACCGGCAGCCGGAAGGCGAAGGCGTCCATGAAGTCCACCGGCGAGCCGTCGGCGCCCTGCTCGGCCATGCCGCCCAGCAGCCGGTCGACCGCCGCCTCCACGGCCGGGCGCAGCGCGGCGACCCGGCGGGCGGTGAACACCGAGGCGATCAGCGAGCGGACCCGGGGCTGGTCGGGGGCGTTGCGCTGGAGGATCGAGCGGCCGAACAGGGCCAGCGAGGAGTGCACGGCGTACTCGGGGGCCAGTCCGGCCATCATCTCGGCGGTCGCCACCCCGAAGGCGGGCGTGCGCAGCACCTTGTTGACCGCCGCGTAGCCGCTCACCACGAACATGCCGTCCCCGGCCGGGACCACCGGGCCCAGCTCGCGGGCCCTGGCGTACAGCGGGTACGGATCGGTCCTGACCTCCGTGGTCATCAGCTGTTCGATGATCGCCGCGCCGTCCATCCGGTGCTCCCCTCCCGAGATCACGCTTCCTGTCCGGTCAACCGCCGTCGGGCGCGGCGGAGTTCCCGTACCCACCGGAATCGCGCGGCGGGGCGGGGCGGGCCGATGCGCGCGGCGCGGCGGGGCGGGCGCGGACGGCTCGGTAGGGTGACCGGCATGGAGATCTGGATCAACCCGCGGTGCGGCAAGTGCCGGACCGCACTCGGCGAGCTGGACGGCGCCGGAGTCGAGTACACCGTGCGGCGCTACCTGGAGCAGCCGCCCACCGCGGCCGAGCTGGTACAGGTGCTGGAGCGTCTGGGCCTGGAGCCGTGGGACATCACCCGCACCGACGAGCAGGTCGCGAAGGACCTGGGGATGAAGGGCTGGCCCCGGGAGGCGGGTGAGCGCGACCGCTGGATCGCGGCGATGGCCGAGCACCCGATCCTGATCCAGCGCCCGATCATCACCGCGGACGACGGGCACGCCGTCGTGGCCCGCACCCCCGAGGCCCTCAAGTCCGTCCTGCCGTAGGGGCCTTGCGGCCGGATCGGCCGGTCAGTGGACCTGGATCCGCTCCACCGGCCGACCCGGGTGCCAGTTGTGCACGAGCAGGTGGTCGCCCTCCACGGAGGTGTGCACCACCTGGTCGAGCTCCAGCCGGAACGCGTGGAACGGGCCGGGCGGCGCCTCGGGCAGATCGGCGGCGAAGGCGGCGAGTTCGGTCTCGTCGGTGACCTCCACCGCCTTGCCGGAGACCTTGGAGTCCCCGCCGGCCATGGTCTCGTCCCCCGGGTGCGCGTGCAGTGCGAAGCGGGCGTCGCGCTGGAGGTCACGCGCCTTGACCGCGCCGTACATCGACCCGATCCACAGGTCGGCGCCGACGAATTCGACCTCCGTGCCGCTGACCCGGGGCGATCCGTCCTTGCGCAGCGTCGCCATGACGTGGTGCTTGTTCGCCTCGAACCGGGCCCGGACCAGGGGCGCCAGATCGGGGGCCTCGTGCTCGAAATCCTGCCAGGTAGCCATGGCGCCAGTCTGGCACCCGGCACCGACGGCCGCCGTGCGCGGACGACCGGACGGGCGGGGGCCGGGACCCGAAGGCGGGCGGGCAGGACAGCGGGCGGCACGCGACAGCACGCGGGACGCGACAGCGGGCGGCCGGGCGGGGCGGTCCTGCGGACCGGGGGCGCCGGGCCGCTGTCGGTGGCCGGTGCCACACTGGCCGGGTGACCACCACGACCACGTACATCGCCTTCCTGCGGGCCGTCAACGTCGGCGGCCGGACGGTGCGGATGGAGCGGCTGCGGGCGCTGTTCACCGAGCTCGGCCTGGGGAACGTCCGCTCCTACATCCAGAGCGGCAACGTCTTCTTCAGCACCGACGAGCCGGACCGCGCGGCGCTGACCGCGCGGATCGAGGAGCACCTGGAGCAGGCGCTCGGGTACCCGGTGCCGGCGCTGCTGCGGACGGTGGACGAGGTGGCCGGCCTGCTCGCCGCCGAGCCCTTCCGGGGCGTCGAGGTGACACCGGACGTCCGGCTGGTCGTCGCCTTCCTCTCCGAGCCGCTGCCGGGCGGATTCACCTTCCCGTACCGCTCGCCGAAGGGCGACGTCGAGGTGCTCGGCGCCGACCCGGGGGCCGCGTACGTGGTGATCCACCTCCGGGACGGCAAGTGGGTCACCAAGGACATGTTCGGCAAGGCCTACCGGGGCACGGTCACCTCCCGGTTCCTGCACACCACGGAGAAGATCCTGGCCGCCGCCCGCAAGGACTGACGGCCCGTACGGCGCCCCGGAACGGGCCGGGCGGCACGGCCGGAGCACCCCGCCCCGGGCGGCCCGGAACACGCGGAACCGCCCGGCCGGAAAGGGCGTCTGGACTGCCGTGACGTACGAACCCCGCGCCCGTGCACGGCGTGATCTGGACAGCCTGAGTCGGCCGCGCCGACAATTTGGCCATGACGACTCCTGAGCTCCCCACCGGCGCGGCCGGTCCGACCGGCGCGGTCCGACCCTCCGACGCCGAGCGGGACCAGGCGCTCGGGGTGCTGCGGGACGGCGCGGGCAGCGGGCGACTCTCGCACGACACCTTCCTCGGCCGGATGGACATCGTCCTGCAGGCCACCAGCCGCGGCGAGTTGGACGCGGCGGTGGCCGGGCTGCCCACCGGCGGGCCGGTCGAGCGCTTCGTGCTGCGCACGGTCGGGCGGGCGTCCGCCTTCGGCGACCGGCTTGGCCGGGCCTGGCGCACCGAGCGGCTGCCGGGGCTGAGCCTGCCGCAGGCCGGGGCCGGGCAGTTGACGATCGGCCGGATCCCCGGTTCGGGACTGCGGCTGCACGACGCCTCGGTGTCCCGGCACCACGCCGAACTGCGGCACGAGCAGGGCAGCTGGGTGCTGTACGACCTCGGCTCGACCAACGGCACCCATGTGAACGGGCGCCGGATAGCGGGCGGCGTACGGGTCGGCCCGGGCGACCAGGTGCGGTTCGGGAACCTGGAGTTCCGGCTCGCCGCGTTCTGACCGGCGTTCCGCGTCCGCGCCCGCGCTCCGGGTCAGTGCGGGAACTGCCGGGGCGGCCGCTGGCGGGGCAGCTCGTCCTGGAACTCGGCGATCACGGTGGCGATCTGGCGGGTCACCACGGTGTGCTCCAGCCGGTCCAGGTACCGGTTCTCGGCGGCCAGCGCCTCGACCGTGACGCCGAAGTAGAGCGTCATCAGCGGATTGACGAAGAGCTGCTCGTCCTTGGTCCGCTCGGTGAAGCGGACGTCGCCGAACTCGCCGCGCAGCGCCGCCGCCACCGATCCGTTGACGATGCTGGGGTGGTCCGGGAAGGCGGCCCTGGCGTGCTCGACGGCGTCCAGGTAGAGCACGCCCTCCCGGCTGTCGCGCGGGATGGAGAAGGCGCCGAGGTAGCCGCCGGCCCGGTCGATCGCGGCGAGGTTCTCCAGCACCAGGGAGTGGTTGACGCCGTGGTAGGCGTCGATGCCGAAGCCGAGGCAGGCGACCAGCCGCTCGGGCACCTCGGACAGGCCGGCCACCGCGCCCAGGCTCGCCATGTCCTCCTCCGGGGTGCCGAGTCCGACCTCGTCGCCGCGCATCAGGATGTCGGTGCCGCCGTCGACCAGCAGGATCGCGTCCACGCCCAGGCGGGCGACCAGCGCGCGGTAGGCCTCGCGCAGCGGCTGCACGCCCACCGTCGGGAAGGCCCACACGGTGTCGGGCATGCCGTGCCGGTTCAGCCAGCGGGCCAGGGTGCGCTCCGGGAAGTAGCCCTCGGGGGCGGCGGTGTCCGGCCCGATCCGGGCCACGTCGGGCTCCGCCCAGACGTCGAGGGGCAGGCCGTAGAGGTGGGTGAAGGAGAGGTTGGCCAGGTGCACCTCCTTGCCCGCGGCCCGCAGGGCGAGGGCGATCGGCAGCCCCGCGTACACGTCGAAGCCGCCGCCGGCTCCGGCGATCAGAATGCGCTCGGCGGCCAGCAGCCGGGTGATCAGCGGTGGTTGCAGCAGAGAAGTCACCGGCGGACGGTAGCAGGGCGGTGTCGGGACGGCGGCGCCGGAGGCCCGGGCGTCGCACCGCAGGCCCGGGCGTTGTCGGTGGCGGGTGCGAGGATGCGGGCATGACCGAGGAGACGGTTCCCACCCCCGACGTGCTGCGCGAAGCCCAGGAGCGGGCCCGCGAGTTGATCCGGTGCGGCTTCCAGGAGCCGGACGAGATGGCCGGGTCCCTGGTCGAGCACCTCGACGACCAGGGGCTGACGCAGGAGGAGGCGGAGCGGATCCTCGCCCCGCTGTGGACCGAGCGGCTGGCCGAGCAGGCGGCCTGGCCGGAGACCACCGACGTGGACCGGCTGGCGGACGCCTTCGACGCGCTGGAGGACCGGGGCATCGTCGCGGCGATGGACTTCACCTGCTGCGCGGGCTGCGGCTACGCGGAGATCGGCGGCGAGGCCGGGACGGACTCGGTCGGCTTCGTCTTCTTCCACCAGCAGGACACCGAGGCGGCGGCCGCCGGGCGGGGGCTGATGCTGCGCTACGGCGGGTTCCGCGCCGGGGAGGAGACGGCCGAGGTGTCGGAGCGCCGGACGGTGGAGGTCGGGCGGGCGGTGGTCGCCGCACTGGAGGCGGTCGGGCTTCCGGCGGAGTGGGACGGCTCGCCGCACACGGCGATCCGGGTCGCCCCGATGGAGTGGCTCAACCGCCTGCCGGGGTAGGCGCCGGGGAGCGCTTCGTCGTGGCGGGGCGCTTCGTCGTGGCGGGGCGGTCAGTCCCGCTCGATGTGCACTTCGGCGTAGTGGTCGTCCTTGTTCGTCTTGCGCAGGGTGATCCTGACGCCGCCGACGGAGGTCTCGGAGTCCTTGGTGGCGGTCTTCCTGTCGTCGCCGACGGTCACCTCGGCCGAGTTGTCGCCGATGTGGCCGACGGTCATCCTCATCGGGTTGTCGCCGCCGAAGACCTTGACGGTCTTGGTGCCGTCGGCCTTGTCGGTCTTGATGCCGACGGTGCACTTGTGGTCGTCCAGGCAGAGGGCCACGCCGCCCTCGCAGGCGGTCAGTCCGGCGCCGAGCACCAGGACGGCGCCGGCGACGAGGAATGCGGGGCCGCGTCGGAGGCGGGTCCCGGGGCGGGTGCGGTGCGGGCCGGGTGTGCTGCGCGCTGTGGTCATGCGGTCGACGGTAGTGCGGCGGGCACGGCCCGCCATCAGCCGTCGGCGTGACGCCTTCCCTGGTGCGGCCCGGAGCGGCCGGGGCGGCCCGACCCCGAGAGCGGTGGGTCGAATCCCCTAGGGGGAGTGGGGAGTTGAGCTCTTCCCCGCACTGGGGACCGGCTCGGCATATGCCACCGTCCCCTGCCTCCGGCTCATGCCACGCGCGTAGATCAAGGGCCCGCGAAGAGCCCCGGAGTCAGTCCGCGATGCGCCCCAGGCCGTCGAGGCCGAGACCGGCGCCGGCGGCCGGAGCGTCCGGCGGGCCCCACAGCGGCGAGGTGCAGCGCTGATAGGTCGCGTGCCAGTGCGGCCAGTTGCGGGCCACGTCGTCGTCGCACTCGGCCAGCAGCCGCTCGACCAGTTCGGGCTCCACGCCCTCCAGGAGCCAGGCCAGCGCGTCCGCCGTGCCGGGGCCGTCGGCCAGGCGCAGCAGATCCAGCAGCTCGCCCAGCCCGCCGAGCCGGGAGCCGTCGGCGATCACCCGCTCCATCCGGGGCAGCAACTGCCGCTCCTCGATCCGCAGGTGGGTCTCCAGCCGGGCCGCGAGGTCCTCCATCGCGTACGCGACCGGCCAGGCGCTGCCGGTGTCCCGGCTGGCGATCCGCACCAGCGTGGTGACCCGGGTGAAGGAGTGGTCCAGGTTGTGGTGGTCGTCCTCCAGCCAGTTGAGCAGCAGCCGCAGCTCGGGCGCGAAGCGGCGCACGATCGGCCACAGCCGGGTGTCCTGCTGCTCGTGGTGGCAGGTGAGCATCGCGGTGATGAAGTTCCAGTGCCGCAGCAGGGCCTCGCCCTTGTCGTCCTCGTCGGGCTGGAGCAGCCGCAGCGCGTTGGGCAGCCGGGCGAGGTCCCGGCGCAGCGCGGCGTGCACCAGGCGGAGCCCGGAGAACCGCAGGACGGCCGGCTCGTCGGCCGCGACCCGTCCGTACGTGTCCGCGCCCAGCGAGGCGGCTCCGGACTTGCCCTGCGCGGGCACGGTGGGGACGGGCTGGGGCACCAGGTGGATCGGCATGGCACTCTCTTCACGGCTTGGGGCACGGCGGGTGGTGGCGGCCGGTGGAGGACCGCCCCAGCCAAGGTGCTCGCAGTCGATCAGAAGCGAATCAATGTCCGATTGACGCGCAGGTCACGGGCCTGCGGACGGGCGGCGCGACCCGCTCGGAGCCGCCGGAAAGCAGGACCGCCGGCGTCGGGAGCGCGAACGCGTCCCGGCACCGGCGGTACGGGTGAGAGCAGTGCGGCAGTCCGAGCAGTGCGGCAGCAGCGCGGGCAGCACGGGCAGCACGGGCAGCCGAAGGGCAGGCCCTCAGTCGGCCGCCGGCCCCGCCAGGTGGGCGGAGAGCCACACCAGGGTGTCCGGGATCATCTTCTTGAAGTCCGAGGTCAGGTGCTTGCCGCCGGGCTGCTCGTGGTACTGGAGGCTCACCGGCGGGACCGCCTTGTCCACCCAGCTCTTGACCACCTTGGTCTCGTACGGGTTGGCGCCGCCCGCGGTGACCAGCATGCTCACGTCGGCCTTGCCCTGGGCGACCAGCACGTCCGGGTTGTTGGCGGCCCGCTCCGCGTCGTGGCCCTTCCACAGCCCCGAGTCCGGGATGAAGTAGCCGTCGATCGGCACCGCGGCCTTGTAGACCTGCGGGTACTGGAGGGCGAGCTTGGCGCTGCAGAAGCCGCCGGTGGAGGCGCCCATCACGCCCCAGCCGTCGCGGCCCTTCACGGTGCGGAAGTTGGCGCGGACGAAGTCCGGGAGGTCCTCGGCCATCCAGGTGGCCATCTTGGGCTGGCCCGGGATGTCGGAGCAGTCCAGCGCGTTCTTCTCGTCGCTGTTGAAGTTCTGCACCGGCATGATCATGATGAACGGGTGGGACTTGCCCTCCTTGACCAGCCGCTCGTTCTCCTCCTGGATCGGCAGCTGGTTGTCGGTCCAGGTGTTGTAGCCGTTGCTCTGGCCGCCCGCGAACAGGGTCAGCACCGGGAAGCCGGTCTTGGCGAACTTGGGGTCGTTGTACTCGGGCGGCAGCCAGACCCAGACCTGGCCGGTGACGCCGGACTTGGCGCCGGTCACCTTGGTCATCATGATCGGGCCGGCGCCGGTGTCCCGGACCTTGTTGAGGGCGGCGGCGGGCCCGGTGGGCATCAGCACCTTGCCGGAGGAGGCCGCGGTGGCGGTGCCGGTCGCGGCCGGGCTGGTGCCGCCGGCGCTCGGGCTGCCCGCCGAGCTGCTGCCGCCGGCCGGGGTGGCGCTCTTGGCGCTGTCCCCCTTCCCACCGCCGGAACTCCCGCAGGCCGCGAGCGAGGCGGCCAGGGCGAGCACGGCGGCGCCGGACAGGACGGCGCGGGAACGGGACGACTGCCTAAGCACGGTGAGGACTCTCCGACCGATGTCGCGCCCGGTCCGTCTGACCGGGCGGCGGCCCCCCGGTGGGGCCGGACAGACCGGGGGCACAGCGCTGGTGCGTCCCCCGGAGCGATGGCGCGCCGCCCCTCGCGGGGGTGCGCCTTCCTGCGATCTTATGACGTGGGCCCGGGTGGCCCGGTTGCGCGGTGGCCACCGGAAATCCAATGTTTGTTCGCGATCGGGTAAAGGCCTTCACCACTCCCCCCGGTCGGCGGGGGTCGGATGGCGGGGGTGGCCGCCGGGCTCCCGCCGAGCCGTCCGGATTTTGGTGGCTTTGACCAGTGACGGCGGGTCGCCGGTCCGCGACGATCTCCAGGGCACGCCCAGGGCCGACCGGGAACAGTCATCGAGGAGGGTGCCATGAACCAGCGGATCGCCGTCGTCACCGGAGCCGGGAGCGGCGTCGGCCGCGCCGTGGCGGTCGAACTGGCCGCGGACGGCTGGCGGACGGTGCTGGCCGGCCGGCGGCCCGGAGCGCTGCGGGAGACCGCCCGGCTCTGCGCCGCCCCGGCCGACGTGGTGCCGGCCGACGTCACCGACCCGGAGGCGGTGGACGCGCTGTTCGCCGCGGCCGCCGGGCGTCACGGCCGGGTGGACCTGCTGTTCAACAACGCCGGCGCCTTCGGCCCGGCCGTCCCGCTGGAGGAGCTGTCGGTCGAGGACTGGCGGGCCGTCGTCGACCTCAACCTGACCGGCGCCTTCCTCTGCGCCCGGGCCGCGTTCCGGCAGATGAAGGCGCAGGACCCGCAGGGCGGCCGGATCATCAACAACGGTTCGATCTCCGCGCACGTCCCGCGCCCGCACTCGATCGCCTACACCGCGACCAAGCACGCCGTCACCGGCCTGACCAAGTCGCTGTCGCTGGACGGCCGCCCGTACCGGATCGCCTGCGGGCAGATCGACATCGGCAACGCGGCGACCGACATGACGGCGGCGATGGGCGCGGGCGTGCGTCAGGCGGACGGCCGGATCGCCCCCGAGCCGACCATGGACGTGGCCGACGTGGCGCGCACCGTGCGGCACATGGCCGGGCTGCCGCTGGAGGCCAATGTGCAGTTCGCCACCGTGCTGGCGACGGCCATGCCGTACATCGGGCGGGGGTGACGGACGGCCGCGCCGCCCGCCTCCCGGCCGCCCTCGCGGGGGATCCCCGCCGGAGCGGGCCGACGGGGATCCGGGGCGGGCCTGGGCCCGCGGCTCACGGCCGCCAGGTGTCGTTCAGCGCGACGGTCCCGCCCGAGGGCACCGTCGCCGTCCGGTTGGCGCCGGACTCCCAGGTGACCGCGCCGCTCGCGTCCTTGCGGACGTACTTGTACTGGAAGGACGTGCCGGCCGGCAGCGACAGCGCCAGCGACCAGACCGGGTAGCCGGCCGAGGAGAGCGGCAGGGCCTTCGCCGGGTCCCAGGCGCCGAGCGCCGCCGCGTCGCCGACCACGTAGACGTTCTGCCCGACCGAGGTGGTCGCGTTGACGTTGAAGGAGGCGCCGGAGACGCTCGCGCCGGACTGGACGTACAGCGCGACCGCGTCGCCGGCGCCGACCGTCGCGGTGAACTGCCCGTTGGCGCCCACCTGGTACGTCGGGCCGGTGCAGCCGCCGCCGGACTGCGGGTCGCCGTGCTGGACGTCGCAGTAGGTGCCGGCCGGCAGCCCGGTCTGGAAGGTCCGGGTGATCGCGCCGCCCTCGTGGTTGATCGCGACGTAGCCCTTGTTGCCGCGTCCGAAGGCGATCGCGTTGCCGCCGTTGGACCACCAGTCGGTCACTCCGGTGCCCGCCACCGCGTTGCGGAAGCCGACCATGTTGGCTATCTGCCGCCAGGCGTGGGTGCAGTTCCAGCCGTCCTGGTAGCAGGCGTTGACGGTGCCGCCGTTCGGCGGGCCGTCGTCCTTGTTGGCGAAGGAGTAGCCGGAGTGGATGTCGGGGGCGCCGTACGGCGAGGCCAGCAGGAAGACGTTGGCCAGCGTGTAGGTGTTGCCGTAGGTGTAGTTGAGGGTGGAGCCGTTGCGCTCGGTGTCCCAGTTGTCGACGAAGGCGCGCGCCTGCCCGTTCGGCAGGTAGCCCCAGGAGGCGCCCCAGCCGCTGAGGTTGGCGAGCTTGTCGGTGGTGAACATCCGCTTGAGGTCCGTGCCGACCCGGAACTCGTCCACGTCGCCGGTGCCGGTGTACTCGGTGGGCTGGACCGGCTCGCCGGCGCCGTAGATGACCTCCTGGACCCAGTAGTCCGCGGGGTTGGCCATCCTGGCCTTGATCGCCGCGAGGTCGGCGGCGGCGATGTGCTTGGCGGCGTCGATCCGGTAGCCGTCGACGCCGAGCGAGGCGAGGTCGTCCAGGTAGTGCGCGATGGTGGTCTGGACGTACGCGCTGCCGGTGTTCAGGTCGGAGAGGTTCTCCAGCTCGCAGTTCTGGACGTTGCCGCGGTCCTGGTAGTTGGTGATCGGCTGGCGGCAGGTGTGGAAGTCCTGGTCCTGGTAGGTGCCGGGGTAGGTGTACTTGGTGTACGCGGTACCGCCGGTGCCGGTGCCGGAGCCCGCCGACATGTGGTTGACCACCGCGTCGGCGATCACCTTGACGCCGGCCGCGTGGCAGGCGGCGACCATGTTCTTGAAGGACGTGCGGTCGCCGAGCCGTCCGGCGATCTTGTAGCTGACCGGCTGGTAGGAGGTCCACCACTGCGCGCCCTGGATGTGCTCCTGCGGCGGGGAGACCTCGACGAAGCCGTAGCCCTTGGGGCCGAGGGTCGAGGTGCAGGCCTGGGCGACGGAGTCGAAGCGCCACTCGAAGAGGGTGGCGGTGACGTCCTTGCCCTTGTTGGCCGGCGGGGCGGCCTGGGCGGCGGGGGCGCCCAGGGAGGTGCCGAGCGAGAGCGCGAGCGCCGCCGAGGCGGCGAGCGCACCGGCCGCGCGGGCGGGCCTGGGGGTCCTCCCGGCCGAGGGCCGGGGCAGGGTGGGGGCGGTGGTGACCACGTCGTCTCCTGAGGGGGTGGCTGGGGTGGGGCAGCCGGAGGTGAAGCCTGCAGGAAGTTTCTGCAACTTGCCGGAAACTTGCAGCGCCGAACCTAGAGGCGCCCGCGAGGGCCGTCAAGACCTCGGCCGAAACCCCGGACGGCACGACAAGGGCCCGGCGGCCGTAGCCGCCGGGCCCCTCACCTGTCCTGGTTCACCGGCCCGTCAGGAGCCGGCCCGGGGTCAGCCGGTCTGGACGGAGGTGTCGTCGATCACGAAGCTGGTCTGGAGCGAGGCGTCCTCGGTCCCGGCGAACTTCACGGTGACCGTCTGGCCCGCGTAGGCCGACAGGTCGAAGGTGCGCTGCTGGTAGCCGGCCGCGGCGTCCACGTTGGAGTAGGTCTTCAGCGCGGTGCCGTTGACCGACACGGTCAGCTTGTCGTACGCGGTGCTGCCCGACTCGGCGGTGTCGATGTGCAGCCAGAAGCTCAGCGTCGCCTTGCAGCCCGACGGGATGCTCACCGTCTGCGACAGCGAGTCCGAGTGGGTCGAGCCGTAGCCGTTCATCCACGCCTTCCAGGAGCCGCCGTGGGCCGCCTGGGAGGAGCTGTTGTCCACCACGCCGCTGGACGCCGTCCACGGGGTGGCGGTGCCGGTCTCGAAGCCCGCGTTGCCCAGCAGCTGCGCCGGGGTGCAGCTGCCGCCACCGGTGGAGACGGTCCAGGTGAAGCTGGTGCTGCCGGTCTTGCCGGCCGAGTCCTTCGCCGTGACGGTCACGTTGTAGGTGCCCGCGGTGGAGGCGGTACCGGTGATCGCGCCGGAGGAGGAGATCGACAGGCCGGTGGGCAGGCCGGTCGCGGTGTAGGTCAGCGGGGCGGTGCCACCGGTGGCGCTGACCTGGAGGTTCACCGCACCGCCGACGGCGGTGGACTGGTTGCCCGGGTTGGTGACGGTGACGCCGCCGCTGGGCGCGGTGCCGACGTTGACGCCCGCCCAGGCGGTGCTGACCGCGGTCAGCTCGGCGCTGCCGGCGCCGTACAGGTCGGTGGCCGCCTTCTCCGTCGCGACGCGCGCCGCGGCGTAGTTGGTGCTGGAGGTCATGTAGGTGGTCAGCGCGCGGTACCAGACGGCCGCGGCCTTGTCCCGGCCGATGCCGGTGACCGTGATGTTGCCCTGGGTCGGCGAGTCGTAGCTGACGCCGTTGATGACCTTCGCGCCGCTGCCCTCGGACAGCAGGTAGAAGAAGTGGTTGGCGACGCCGGACGAGTAGTGGACGTCCTTGTTGCCGACGGTGGAGGACCAGTAGTCGGCCGAGGCACCGTCCTTGGACGGCTTGTCCATGTAGCGCAGCGGGGTGCCGTCGCCGTTGATGTTGATCAACTCACCGATCAGGTAATCGGGGTTGTCGGTGGGGATGTTGGCGGAGAACTCGACCATGGTGCCGAAGATGTCCGAGGTGGCCTCGTTGAGGCCGCCGGACTCGCCGGAGTAGGTCAGGTTGGCGGTGGCCGCGGTGACGCCGTGGCTCATCTCGTGGCCCGCGACGTCCAGCTCGGTGAGCGGCGCGGTGTTGTTGCTGCCGTCGCCGTACGTCATGCAGAAGCAGGAGTCGTCCCAGAACGCGTTCACGTAGTTGTTGCCGTAGTGGACGCGGCTGTAGGCGCCGACA
Organism: Kitasatospora sp. NPDC057738; assembly: GCF_042798815.1. Classification (NCBI taxonomy): domain Bacteria; kingdom Bacillati; phylum Actinomycetota; class Actinomycetes; order Kitasatosporales; family Streptomycetaceae; genus Kitasatospora; species Kitasatospora sp. NPDC057738. Next base: position 50,742 of record NZ_JBHVJT010000037.1, read on the forward strand.
CCGTCGTTGCGGATGCCGTTGCGGCCGAAGGTGTTCTTGTAGTAGTCCCAGGTGGCCGCGACGCCGAAGTGGGCGTCGACCGCGGCGGACTCGCCGTTGTTGACGGTGCCGTCGCCCCAGGTGTCGGTCGCCTTGCTGTACAGCGTGCCGGTGCCCGAGGACCCGTGGTTCAGGTTGGTGGTGTACATCCCACCGCGGGTGGTGTCCTTCATCTGGAACGTCGAGCCCGACTGGGTCGTGCCGATGGTGACGTTGCCGACGAAGACGCCCTTGCCGGAGCCGGTCTCGATGCCGTCCCACTGCTGGATGACCTGGCCGCTGGTGGCGTCGGTGACGACGTGCATCTTGCTCGGGGTGCCGTCCGACTTGGTGGAGGAGACGACGGTCTCCCAGGCCAGCCGGGGGGTGTTGTCCCCGGCCCAGACCACCAGGCGCGGCGCGGTGTCGACCGCGGTGCCCGACTCGGCGGCGAGCGCGGCGCTCTGCGCGGCCGGCGCGGCCAGCTTCGGCGTGGTGCTCACACCGCTCAGCGAGGCGGTGCTGGCCCGGTCAACGCTCTTGGTCGCACCGGTGGGCGCCTGGTGCACCACCAGGTCCCCACCCAGGACGGGCAGTCCGTCGAGGGTGCGCTCGTACCGCAGGTGGCGGGTGCCGTCCGCGTCCTGGATGACGTCCCTGGTGACCAGCTTCTCGGTGCCGCTCAGGCCCAGGGTCTGGGCGAGGGAGGCGGTCTGCTGGTTCGCGGCGGAGATCAGCTGGGCGCGGCTCGCCTGCTGGGCCGCGACGGCGGCCGGCGCGTCCGGCGTGGCCGCCTGGGCAATCACCGGTATGCCGGTGACCAGCAGCGCGGTGGAGGCGGCCATGACAACCGCCGCCTTCCGGGCGTGAGCGTAACGGGACATGCGGACTCCTTTTCCGACCGGCGCTGGGTCGCGCACGGTGGAGAGAAACCTGGGCCGCGGTTGCGGCGCAGTGGGGGCCCCCGCCGGGTACGACGGGAGTGCGGATGCGTTGCTCACAACTCGTTTGCAGGGTCGGGACGCGCTGCACCTGAACTGGAACAGCTGCACCGGGGGGTGGGGCCCCCTCGTCTACAGCCGGGGGAATCGTGGCAGCTACCGAGCGGTTAATGACAGATGCATGCCACGGATTGGCCGATTCATTACCGAAACCGTATGCAGGACGGTTCGTCAGTTGTGTTACCCCGTGACGAACTCGTGAACACGGTTTTCATGCCCCGGACAAAGTTCGATCACTGCCGACGGTCGGTGACCAGCACTCAGGGCCGCTTCCCCCCGCGGAGAGCGGCCGCCAGCGCCCGGCGGACCCGGCACATCACAGTTCCGGCCGTGCCATCAACGGTTTTCGGCCATTGTGCGTCCGGAACGGAACCTTGCCGTCCCCGAACCGGAGCCGGGCCCCGCACCACCTGAACAGTGGTACGGAGCCCGGGAGTTGTCGCAGTGTACGAATCAGTGTTGGACGAACACCGCCACGGTTCGGCCCGGCACCGTGAAGGTGCCGGTCGCGGCCTCGAAGCCGGACCGCTGCACCACCCGGTCCGCCCCGCCCGCCTGGACGGGGTGCAGCGCCTGGCCGGTGCCCCGCAGGGCCGGCACGGTCTGCGCCTGCGCCGCGGGGGTGGCGTTGAAGACCACCGTGATGCCCTTCTCCGCCCCCGGCAGCCCGGTGCCGTCCAGGTGCAGGGTGATCACCCCGGGCGTCTCACCGGCGGTGCCGGAGAGCGGGTAGGAGAGCCGCTGCTGGACGGCGGCCAGGCTCGGCAGCGAGAACAGCGGCGAGGACCGCTTGATCCGCAGGAACTCCTGGTACTGCGCCGAGGCCGCCCGGATGTCGGCCGCGCCCACCGTCAGCCTCGGGTTCGCCAGCAGGGACCGCGCGGCCGTCCACTGCTCCTGGTTGTCCTTCGCCATCGGCAGGCCGCGGCCCCAGCCGTTGCCGTCCGCGGCGTCCCAGTGGATCGCGTTGAACCAGTCCCCCGAGTCGTAGGAGTTGGAGTCGAGCGACTTGGAGCGCAGCAGGTCGCTGCCGGCCTGGGCGAAGCCCGCGCCCTGGGTGAGCGTGGTCAGCGAGAGCGCGAGCGCCTGCATCCGGGCCCGGTCGGCGGGCGCGGTGCCGGTCGGCAGCTTGTACGCGAGGGCGTCGAAGAGGTCGGTGTTGTCGTGGGCGTCCACGTACTCCACCGCCTCGCCGGGCTTCGCCGCGTACCCGGTCGGGGCGCCGTTGTAGTCGACCTGGGCGCCGGTGACGGGCTTTCCGGAGCTGTCGGTGAAGGAGTAGCCGGCCAGGTTGCCGGTCAGTCCGACCTTCAGCTGGTCCATCCCGTGCAGCAGCCGGGCCTTCTGCTCCTCCGGGGTGCCGTTCGCGGCCGAGCCGTTCGGGTCGGTGTACAGGCCCGAGGCGAAGCCCTGCTGCGGGGCGGAGTTCAGCATGAAGTTGCCGCCGCGGGCGGCGTCCCGGATCCGGTCGTCGAAGGTGGCGATGCCGGTGCCGGCCATGTTGGCCTGGGTGGCCTGCTCGAACCGGGCGTTGTCGGCGACCGCGCCGAAGTTCCAGCCCTCGCCGTACAGGAAGACGTTCTTCCCGTCCACGCCGTCCGAGTCCGGCGTCATCCTCCGCAGCGCGGACTGCACGTCCAGCATGGTGGACTTCGGGTCCAGGCCCATCAGGTCGAAGCGGAAGCCGTCCACCTTGTACTCGCGCGCCCACAGCGTCACCGAGTCGACCACCAGCCGGTTCATCATGGCGTGCTCGGGCGCGGTGTCGGCGCAGCAGCTGTCCGTCGTCACCCTGCCGTCGGCGTCGAGCCGCTGGTAGTAGCCGGGGACCACCTTGTCCAGCACCGAGTGCTCGGCCTGGCCCGCGGCCGCGGTGTGGTTGTAGACCACGTCGAGCACCACCCGCAGCCCGGCCGCGTGCATCGCCTGCACCATCTGCCGGAACTGCACGGTGCGCGCCGTCCCCCCGGGGTCGGTGGCGTAGGAGCCCTCCGGCACGTTGTAGTGCAGCGGGTCGTAACCCCAGTTGTACGCGTCGTCGGCGGCGACGGCCGCCACGCACTCCTGCTGCTTCGGGCCGTCCGGGGGAAGGGACTTGAGGTCGCAGGCCGGCAGCTTCTGGTCGGCCCGGTTCTCCCGGACGGTGGCGATGTCGAAGGTCGGCAGCAGGTGGATCGTGGTCACCCCGGCATCGGCGAGCTCCCGCAGGTGCCGCATGCCGGCCGAGTTCGACTCGGTGAACGCCAGGTAGGTGCCGCGCTCGGCGGCCGGGACGGTGGGGTCCTCCACCGAGAAGTCCCGGACGTGCAGCTCCTGGATCTGCTGCTGCGCGGGCGGGACGGCCTGCGGGCGGGCGTGGTCGTCCCAGCCCGCGGGCTTGAGCTCCTTGGCGTCGAGGTCGGCGACCAGGCTGCGCCGGGAGTCGGTGGACAGCGCCACCGAGTACGGGTCGGTGACGGTGTTGACCACCAGCTGCTGGGTCGAGGGCGCCCAGACCTTCACCTGGTACAGGTAGTACTTGCCGTCCAACTCGCGCTTGTCACGGACGACTTCCCACACCCCGGTCTCGTCGTCGAGCTTCAGCGGCAGCGTCTTCGGGGTGCCCCCGGTGGCGCTGTCGAAGACCTGGACGGAGACCTCCTGCGCGGTCGGCGCCCACAGCGACAGCGCCACCTTGCCGTTGTAGTGGGCCGGCCCGAAGTCCACCTTGCCGGTCCGCCCGGCGTACAGGTCGTCCAGCACGCCCGGGATCTGCACCCCGGTGGCGGCCAGGACGGCGCCGCTGGGCAGGTGTTCGGTGAACAGCAGCTGGCCGCGCAGCGCGGCCGGGACGCGGGCGGCGTCCCGGGCGTCCACGGTGAAGGCCCGGTAGCCCGCCAGGTGCGGGTACTTCGCCTTCTGGGCTTCGGTCGGCCCGCCCTTGACCGGGGTGAGCCGCAGCCACTGGCCGGGCTTGGTCAGCACGCCCTTGTCGGCCTTGATGCCGCCGGCCGGGTCGTACACCAGCTGGGCGCTGGTGCCGCCGGCCAGGGCCTCGTCGCCCGCGCCGTAGGTCGCCGGGACGACGACGGTCCTCGCGTCGATCCACTGGGCCTTGGCCCCGGTGAGGTCGATCTGCGCGGAGGCGGCCGGGTTCTGCGGCAGCAGGTAGCCCTCGCGGCCGCCGAGGATCCAGACCTCCTTGCCGTTGACGGCGAGGTCCAGCGACTGGTCGGCGGGCAGGTCCTTGTCGTTGCCCTTGTGCAGGATGTAGCTGAGGCTGGTCGCCCCGGGGGCCAGCGGCACCTCGAAGACGGCGCCGAAGGCGTCGCGGCGCACCGGCGCCAGCGGCTTGCCCCAGTCGGTCGGGGTGGCCGCGCCGGTCCAGTCGTGCAGTCCCCAGCCTTCGTAGTCGCCGTCGGCCCGGTTGTAGTGGATGACGGCGGTGTTCGCGGGCTGGGTGTTGCCCGGGCCGGGGTCGGGGGGGGGGGCCGCCCGGGGGCCCCCCCCTCCCCCCCCCCCCCCCCCCCCTCCCCCCCCCCCGCACCCGCTTTCCTCTCCCCCCCCCCCCCCCCCCCCCCCCC
>NZ_JBHVJT010000037.1:55333-85692 GCF_042798815.1 Kitasatospora sp. NPDC057738
GGGGGGGGGAGGGTAGGGTGGGGGGGTCCCAGTTTGGGGGGGTTGCGGGGGGTGGGGGGGGGGGGGGGGATGGGGGGGTTGGGGGGGGGGGTGTTGCCCGGGCGGGGGGGGGCGGCACGCACCCCCGGGTCGCCCTGCTTGAGCCACACCTCCCCGGTGCTGCCGACGTCGAGGTGCCGGTCGGCGTCGACGTCCTTGACGCCGTCCTTCTCCACGACGAACCCGACGTCCGAGGCGCCGGGCTTCAGCCGCACGTAGGCGAAGGCGCCGTACGCGTCCCGCCCGGTGAAGGCGTGCCCGGCCGGCCACGGGGTGGCCTCGCCGTCGGCGAGGTCGCCCCAGGCGTAGAGGTTCCAGCCGTCGTAGTCGCCGTCCGGCCGGTTGTAGTGGACGACGGCGTACGGGCGGGAGCCCGCGGTGGGCGCCGGCTTCGGTGCGGGGGCGCCGGTGGTGAAGCTCGCGGTGGCGGAGCGCAGGTGGCCGCCGGAGTCCTGCACGACGGCCTTGTAGCGGACCACCGTGCCGGGGGCGACGGCGCCGAGGTCCTGGGTGACCTTGTAGACGCCGTTGTCGGCCGTGCCGAGGGTCTGCCAGGGCCCGTTGCCGATCTGGGCGGCGAAGCTCACCCGGTCGAAGCCACCGCCGTCGACCTTCGCACCGACCGTGACGAGTCCGCTCGAACCGTCCGCCGGCGGCCGCACCGCGAGCTGCGGAGCCGGGCCGACGGCCGCGAGCCGGGCTCCCGCCTTGAACACGACGGAGGACAGCGCCGGCACGGTGACGGTCACCCTGCGGTCGGCGCCGCTGGTGATCCGGTCCCCCGCGGACGGGTAGATCCGGTCGAAGCCCGTCCCCGCCGAGAAGGTGTCCAGGGTGACGGTCTTCGCCTCGGCGGCGTTGTTGACCGCGACCAGGTACTCGACCTGCTGCCCGGCGTCGATCCGGGAGAAGGCGTACACGCCCGCGCCGTCGGCGGCGTACCGCTCGACCTGGGCGCCGTCGGCCAGTGCCGGGTTGTCGCGGCGCAGCCGGGCCAGCCCGGCGATGCCCTGGTAGAGCTCGCCGCCCTGCCCGTAGCGGTCGGCCGGGCCGGAGGGGCCACCGAGCACCCGGTCGCCGTTGTAGGAGGCCGTCTTCGAGGCGAACAGGTCCTGCCGGGCGTCCTTGTCGCCGCCCGCGCCGGTGAAGCCCTGCTCGTCGCCGTAGTAGACGACGGGCTGGCCGCGGGTGAGGAACTGCAGCTCGTTGCCGAGCCGGTCCTTCTTCAGCAGCGTGGCGTCGTCGGCGCCCGGGTTGTCGGCGAGCAGGAAGGAGCCGAAGCGGCCCATGTCGTGGTTGCCGAGGAAGGTCGGCAGCTCGTACGCGTCGGTGTCGGCGCCGGTGTAGCGGTAGTCCTGGCCGTAGACGTCGGCGAGGCCGCGCGCCGAGCCGCCCTGGGAGACGTAGGAGCGGGCCGCGCCCTGGAACGGGAAGTCCAGGGTGGCCTGGAGCCTGCCCTTGGTGACGTACGGCGAGGTGACCGCCGGGTCCCCGGAGTAGACCTCGCCGAACATGAAGAACTTCTTGTTGCCCTGCTTGGCGGCGAAGTCCTTGAGGGCGGGCGCCCACTGCTGCCAGAAGGCCATGTTGACGTGCTTGACGGTGTCGATCCGGAAGCCGTCCACGCCGGCGTCCTTGACCCACTGCTGGTAGACCTTCTCGAAGCCCTTCACCACCTTGGGGTTCTGGGTGTCGAGGTCGTCCAGGCCGCTGAAGTCGCCCTCGGTGGCGGACTCGCCGACGAAGGTCGAGTCGCCCCGGTTGTGGTAGAGCGCCGGGTCGTTGAGCCAGGACGGGGTCTTGGCCCCGGCGTCGGCCGGGGTGCGGAAGACCGGGGTGTAGGGGAAGGAGTCCTTGGTGGTCCGCGGCCAGGGGGCTCCCGCGTCGGCGACGGCGGTCTCGTCCACCGGGTTCCCGTCCGCGTCGAGCGTCGGGTAGGCGCCGGCGGAGCGGTAGCCGTACTGCTTCTCGGCGTAGTCGACGACGTCGGCGGTGTGGTTGGTGATGACGTCGAAGAAGACCTTGATGCCGCGGGCGTGCGCCTTGGCTATCAGCTCCTTGAGCTGCTCGTTGGTGCCGAAGTGCGGGTCGACCTGGGTGAAGTCGGTGATCCAGTAGCCGTGGTACCCGGCCGAGGCGTCGGCCCCGCTGCCCTGCACGGGCTTGTTCTTGAAGATCGGGGCCATCCAGATCGCGGTGGTGCCGAGGTCCTGGATGTAGTCGAGCCGCTGGATCAGCCCGGCGAGGTCGCCGCCGTGGTAGAAGCCCTTGTCGGCGGGGTCGAAGCCGTTCTCCAGCCGCCCGCCGGTGATGCCTCCGCCGTCGTTGGCGGCGTCGCCGTTGGCGAAGCGGTCGGGCAGGACGAAGTAGAACTGTTCGCGGGTGAGGTCGTGCCGCCCTGCGGTGGCCGCCAGCGCGGCGTCCGAGGGCGGGGCCGGCGGGGCGGCGGCGAGGGCCGCGGGGGCGCCGCCGAGGGTGGCGGCGGTCAGTGCGGCGGCCAGCAGGACGGCGGTGCGGCCCGGCGGTCTGCGGCGGCCGGTGGTTCGTCGGGCGGTGCTCCGTCGGGGACGGAGCGGGGCATCGGCCACTGAGGGCTCCCTTAGGGGAAGGGGCGATCGATTTCCCAGGAAGCTAGCGGCCTGCAATATGTTTCAGCAAGATGCTGAAACCGTTTCGTGCCGGGAAATTTCCAGGTGGGCGACCGTCTCCGACCACCCCGATTACTCCCTCGGAGCGACGGGCGTGACAATGGGACGTATGTCCGTCCCACCGGTACGCACCGAACCCCAGAGCACCCCCTACCCCGGTGGGAGCCGGCCCCTAGCCCTCAAGGGGGACAGCCGGTGAAGAATCCACTTCCAGAGGATGAGCGGACGGCTACGAGCGGTCTGGCAGACTTGCCGTCCATGGGGGAACCGACCGAGATCCAGCGAGGCGACGCCGGGCGCGCCGACGCGGCCAGTGGTGGCGGTTCCGAAGCAGCGAAGGCCCTCCCCGGCCGCCTGCCCGATGGAGCCACCCGTGCCGCACAGTCCCGTACCGCCGTCCTGCGCGGCCGCATCGGCGCCCAGCGCCGGTCGCCGGCCAGACCGCGGATCTGGTTCGAACTGGCGCTGATCGGGATCAGCTACTGGATCTACTCGATCGTGCGCAACGCGGTTCCCGAACAGGAAGCGATAGCCCAGAAGCACACGCGCTGGATCTGGGACCTGGAACAGCACCTCGGCATCGCCGTCGAGCGCTCGATCAACCACGCCGTGGACAGCGTCGGGTGGCTCATCACCGGGATGAACTACTACTACGCGACACTGCACTTCGTGATCACGATCGGCGTGCTGGTCTGGCTCTACCGCAGCCACCCCGGGCGCTACGTCGCGGCCCGCACCGTGCTGTTCGTGACCACCGGGATCGCCCTGGTCGGCTTCTACTTCTTCCCGCTGGCCCCGCCCCGGCTGATGACCGACGGCGGCTTCATCGACACCGTGAAGGTCCACGGGACCTGGGGCTCGATGGCCTCCGGGCCCGCCGCGCACGTCTCCAACCAGTACGCGGCCATGCCCTCGATGCACATCGGCTGGTCGATGTGGTGCGGCCTGGCGATCTTCTTCCTGGCCCGCCGGACGTGGGTCCGGGTGCTCGGCCTGCTGTACCCCGCCGCCACCCTGGTGGTCATCGTCTCCACCGCCAACCACTTCTGGATGGACGCCGTCGGCGGCGAGCTCTGCCTGGCGGTGGGCTTCCTCGCCGCCCGCTGGCTCTACCACGAGTGGGTCTACAAACTCCCCAGGGTGCCCGCCCGGGAGACGGCGGCCGAGCAGCCGGTCACCGTGCCCGAGCAGTGGAGCGAGCCCGCGGTCAGCAGCGCACGCCGCTAGCGGCGCCGCGCCGGCCCGCCACGCCGGCCGCCCGGAACGTCGAAGGGGTCCCGCACGGGGCCCCTTTCGCGTGCCCGTCAGCCGGAGCCGTAGAACAGCCGGTCCACCGCCCCCCGGGCCCGCCGGGTGATCCGCCGGTAGTCGTCCAGCAGCTCGCCGCTGTGCCCGGAGCCGTACCCGAGGTAGCGGGCCACCCCGGCCAGCTCCCGGGCCTCCCCCGGGAAGCTGTCCCCGGGCCGGCCGCGCACCAGCATCACCGCCGCCCGCACCCGGGAGGCCAGCACCCAGGCCGCGTCCAGCACCTCGGCGTCCTCCGACCCGACCAGCCCGGCCCGCGCGGCGGCCGCCAGAGCCGCCCTGGTCCGGGTGGTGCGCAGGGCCGGCAGCTCGTGCCCGTGCCGGAGCTGCAGCAGCTGCACCGTCCACTCGACGTCCGCCAGCCCGCCCCGGCCGATCTTGGTGTGGGTGGTCGGGTCGGCCCCGCGCGGCAGCCGCTCGGCCTCGATCCGCGCCTTGATCCGGCGGATCTCCACCAGGTCCCGCTCCGGCACCCCGCCACCGGGGTAGCGCAGCGGGTCGATCAGCTGCCGGAACCGCGCGCCCAGCTCCTCGTCCCCGGCCACCGGCTCGGCCCGCAGCAGCGCCTGGCTCTCCCAGGCGTGCGACCAGCGCCGGTAGTAGGCCGCGTACGAGGCCAGGGTGCGCACCAGCGGGCCGCTGCGGCCCTCCGGCCGCAGGTCGGCGTCGACCAGCAGCGGCGGCTCGGTGGAGGGCGCGCCCAGCTGGGTGCGCAGCTCGTGGCAGACCGCCTGGGCGGCCCGGGCCGCCTCCTCCTCCAGCGAGCCCAGCAGCGGCTCGTGGACGAAGAGCACGTCCGCGTCCGAGCCGTAGCCCAGTTCGTGGCCGCCGAAGCGGCCCATCGCGATCACCGAGATCCGGGTCGGCAGGTCCCCGTGCTCGGCCTCCCACCCGGCGACGCAGGCGCGCAGCGCGCCGCCCAGGGTGGCGGCGTTGAGCGCGGTGAGCGCCTCCCCCGCGGTGTCCAGCGCCTCGGCGGGGTCCTCCCCGAGCCGCCCGAGCACGTCCGCCGCGGCGGTGCGGAACAGCTCCCGGCGGCGCACCGAGCGGGCGGCGGCCACCGCGGCGTGGGTGGACCCGGCCCGGCCGACGGCGGCCAGCACCTCCGACTGCAGCGCCGCCCGGCCGCGCGGCTCCAGGCCGCGCGGATCGCCCAGCATGGCCACCGCCTCGGGGGCGCGCAGCAGCAGGTCGGGGGCGAGCCGGCCGGCCGACAGCACCCGGGCCAGCTGCTCGGCGGCGGCGCTCTCGTCCCGCAGCAGCCGCAGGTACCAGGGCGTGCGGCCGAGCGCGTCGGAGACCTGGCGGAAGTTGAGCAGCCCGGCGTCCGGATCGGCGGACTCGGCGAACCAGCCGAGCAGCACCGGCAGCAGGGTCCGCTGGATCGCGGCCTTGCGGCTCACCCCGGAGGCGAGCGCGCTGAGGTGCCGCAGCGCGGCCGCCGGATCCGCGTAGCCCAGCGCCTCCAGCCGGGCCCGGGCCGCGTCCGGGCTCAGCCCGGTGGCGCCCTGCGGCAGTTCGGCGACGGCGTCCAGCAGCGGCCGGTAGAACAGCTTCTCGTGCAGCCGCCGGACCTCCATCGCGTGCCGCTTCCACTCGCGCTGCAGCGCGGCCACCGGGTCGGCGCGGGTGTCGTCGTTGATCAGCGCCGCCAGCGAGCGGGCCAGCCGTCGCAGGTCCTCGTCGGCGGTGGGCATCAGGTGGGTGCGGCGCAGCCGGTACAGCTGGATGCGGTGCTCCAGCGAGCGCAGGAAGCGGTACGCGGCGTCCAGCGAGGCGGCGTCCGCCCGGCCCACGTACCCGCCCCGGGAGAGGGCGGCCAGCGCCTCCAGGGTGTTGCCGCTGCGCAGCGCCGGGTCGGTGCGGCCGTGCACCAGCTGGAGCAGCTGCACGGAGAACTCGACGTCGCGCAGCCCGCCCGGGCCGAGCTTGAGCTGGCGGTCCAGCTCGGTGGCCGGGATGGAGTCGACCACCCGGCGGCGCATCTGCTGCACGTCGGCGACGAAGTTCTCCCGGGCGGCGGCCTGCCAGACCATCGGGGCGAGCGCCTCGACGTACGCGGCGCCGAGTTCCGCGTCCCCGGCGACCGGGCGGGCCTTGAGCAGCGCCTGGAACTCCCAGGTCTTGGCCCAGCGCTGGTAGTAGGCGAGGTGGCTGGCGAGGGTGCGCACCAGCGGGCCGTTGCGCCCCTCGGGGCGCAGGTTGGCGTCCACCGGCCAGATCGTGCCCTCGCCGGTGGTGTCCGCGCACAGCCGGGTGAGGGCGGCGGCCAGCCGGGTCGCGGCCCTGATCGCCTCCGGCTCGTCCACGCCCTCGCGCGGCTCGGCGACGAAGACCACGTCCACGTCCGAGACGTAGTTGAGCTCGCGGCCGCCGCACTTGCCCATGCCGATCACGGCGAGCCGGCAGGCCGCGGCGGCCTCCGGGTCCTGCTCGGCGGCGAGGTCCAGGGCGGTCTGGAGGGTGGCACCGGCCAGGTCGGCGAGTTCGGCGGCGGTCTGCGCGAGGTCGGTGGTGCCGGTGAGGTCGCGGGCGGCGATGGCGAGCAGGCAGCGGCGGTAGGCGACGCGCAGCGCGTTGGCGGGGCCGAGGGCGTCGTCCCGGACGCCTTCGGCGAGGGCGCGGCGGAAGTCCTCCGGGCCGGGGTGCATGTCGCGCAGTTCGAAGGTGACCAGCACGTGCCAGTCGTGCGGGTGCCGGGCCAGGTGGTCGCCGAGCGCGGTGGAGACGCCGAGCACGCCGAGCAGCCGGTCGCGCAGCGGCTTGGAGGTGGTGAGGGTGTCGCGCAGGGTGTGCCGGTCGGCCTCGTCGGCGGCCTCCAGCAGCCGGGCCAGGCCGAGCAGCGCGAGGTCGGGGTCGGCGGTGGCGCCGAGCGCGTCCAGCAGCAGCGGGTCGTCGGCCAGGCCCTCCAGCCCGGGGCCCTCCAGCAGCCGCACCGCCCGCGCCGGGTCGGTGAACCCGCGCCGGACCAGCCGGTTCTCCGGCCGGCTGACCCGGCTCCCGGCCCGCTGCTCCTCGACCGCCATCGACCCCTCCGTCCGTCCTCGCACCCGCGTCCTCAGGGCCCTAGCAGGCTACGCGCCCCCGGTGTCCGCCGCCGGACGCGCCCGCCGGGTGGACACGGCCGGCCCCTCGACCGCCGTAGGCGTGACCTCGTCCCGGCCGCGCTCGTTCAGCCGGGCGCCGCAGCCCTGCCCGCGGCCCCGCCCCCTCCCCCGGAGCGCCGATGCCCACGACCGGCCCCGCCCGCCTGCCCTCGCTCACCGGGCTGCGCTTCTGGGCGGCCCTGCTGGTGGTGCTCTACCACCTCTCCCACAAGGTGGGCACGCTTCCGGTGCTCGGCCCGCTCGCCTGGTACGGCCGTTCGGGTGTGACGTTCTTCTTCGTGCTCTCCGGCTTCGTGCTGGCCTGGACGTACGGGGCCTCGTCCACCCCGGCCGGGGCCCTGACCTTCGCCCGCCGCCGCTTCGCCCGGATCTGGCCGCTGCACCTGCTGACCACCGTGCTGTCCCTGGGTGCGGACGCGGCGATCGGCGCGGTGCTGCCGGTGGTGGCCGCGCTCTGGTCGCTGGCGCTGGTGCACCCGTGGGCGCTGCCCACCGTGTACGGCGGCAACCCGGCCTCCTGGTCGCTGGGCGCCGAGGCCTGGTTCTACCTGCTGTTCCCGCCGCTGCTGCGCCTGCTGGCCCCGCGCCGGCGCGCCTGGCTGCCGCTCGCGGCCCTGTGCACCGCGCTCGGCCCGGTGCTCTGGGCGGCCGGCGCCCTGCTGCCCGCCGACCCGGCGGTGCGCGGCTGGCTGCTGGACTACCTGCCGCTGACCAGGACCCCGCAGTTCGTCCTCGGCGTGGTCACCGGCCTGGCCGTGCGGCACGGCGCGCTCCCCCGGGTGCGGTCGGCGCGGCCGGGGCTCCTGCCGGCGGCCGCCGCCGTGGCGCTCTGGCACCTGCTGCTGGTCCCCTGGCACGCCGCCGTCCCGGACGCCCTCTGGTACGGCCCGTACAGCGCCTCCCAGTTGCTCCCCGCGCCGCTGTTCGCGGCCCTGCTGGCGGCCGCCGCCCGGCGCGACGCCGCCGGGTGCCCGCCCCGGCCGCTGGCGGGCCGCACGGCCGTCCGGCTCGGCGAGTGGTCGTTCGCCTGGTACCTGGTGCACGAGATCGGCATCCGCTGCTGGCTGTCCGTCCAGGGCCGCCCGGCGCCGGGGGCCGCGACGTTCGGTGTCTGGCTGCTGCTGGCCGGCGGTTCGCTGGCCGCCGCGGGTGTGCTGTACCGCTGGGTGGAGCGCCCCTGCGAGCGGCTGCTGCGCGGCGCCGACCGGGGCCGGGACGCGGCGGGGGGGGGGGGGGGGCCCCCGCCCGGGGGGGGGCCCCCCCCGCCCCGGTGTCGGTGAGCGCCTCCAGGGTGCGCAGGGCGAGCCGCTCGGGCCGGCCGAGGGCGGCGGCGGCCTCGGGGAGGGTGAAGAGCAGGGCGAGCGGCAGGGCGGCGAGCCGGGCCAGGGCGAGCCGTCCCCGGTCGGTGAGGTCGCGCCAGCCGGAGTCCAGCCGGGCGCGGACGGTGACGTCCCCGGCGACCAGTTCGTCCAGGGCGCCCGCCGGGTCCTCCAGCCGGGCCGCGTACTCGGCGAGCGGGAGGTGGCGCAGCACGGCCAGCCGGGTGCCCGCGACCCGGACGGCGAGCGGCAGCAGCCCGCAGGCGGCCACGATCCGGGCGGCTGCGGCGCGGTCGGCGCCGGTCCGGCCGGTGCCGACGATCCGGCCGAGCAGGTCCAGGGCCTCGGTGGGGGCGAGCGGCGGGACGGCGACGCGGCGCACCGAGGCGAGGCCGGCCAGCTGGCTGCGGGAGGTGACCAGTACGGCGCTCGGGCCGAAGCCCGGCAGCAGCTCGCGGACCACGGCCTCGCCCGGGGCGTCGTCCAGGATCAGCAGCAGCCGGCGCCCGGCGAGCGAGGCGCGCCAGAGGGCGGCCGCCCGGGCCGTGTCGCCGGGGCCGGGCTCGGGGGCGTGGTCGGGGCCTTGGTCGGGGGCGAGTCGAACAGTCCCGACGGGTGCGACGGGCGCGACGGGTGCGGCGCCCGGGCGGCCGGTGAGGACGGCGAGTTCGGCGAGCACCTCGGGCAGCGGGCGGGCGGTGCCGTCCTCGGCGCGCAGCCGGACCAGCACCCGGCCGTCCGGGAAGCGGTCGGCGAGCAGGTGGCCGGCGTGCACGGCGAGCGCGGTCTTGCCGCAGCCGGCCGGGCCGGACAGCACCGCGACGCGCCCGCCTCCCTCGCCCAACTCGTCGACGAGATTGCTTAGTTCGTCGGTTCTTCCGGTGAAGTCGGCGGTGTCGGCGGGCAGCAGCGCGACGCCGTTCGGCCCGGCGCCGCGCTCCGGGCGGGCGGCGGCGGGCAGGGAGCGGCCGCGGGCGAGCAGCTCCCGGTAGCGGGCGGTCAGCGCGGGGCTCGGCTCCAGCCCCAACTCCCGGGCGAGCAGCTGGCGGTGGGTGTCGTAGACGGCGAGCGCCTCGGCCTGGCGGCCGGACAGGTGCAGGGCGTTCATCCGGGCGGCCTGGAGGCGCTCGCGCAGCGGGTGGCGCTCGGCGAGCTCGGCGAGGTCCTCGGCGACGGCCCCGGGGTTGCCGAGCTCCAACTCGGTCTCCGCCCAGTCCTCGTGGACGCCCAGGCAGCGGGCCTCCAGCCGGTCCGCCTCCGCCTCGACGGCCGGCGAACGGCGCAGGTCGGCGAGCGGCGGGCCCTGCCAGAGGTCGAGGGCCTGGCGCAGCAGCCGGGCGGCGGGGGCGAGCGCTCCGCCGTCGGCGGCGGCCCGGCCGGCCCGGGCCAGGGCGCGGAACCGCAGCAGGTCCAACTCGGGCTCGGCGACCCGCAGCAGGTAGCCGGCGGCCGAGTGCACCAGCCGGTCGGGCCCGTCCCCGCGGCCGAGCAGGGTGCGCAGGGTGCAGATGTAGACCTGGAGGTTCTTCCGGGCGGTGCGCGGCGGCTCCTCGGGCCACACCGCGTCGGTGAGCAGGTCGACCGGGACGGCGGTGTTGGCGCGGCTCAGCAGGACGGCGAGCACCAGCCGCTGCTTCAGCGGCCCGAGGGCCAGCGGGCGGCCGTCGGCCTCCCCGGTGAGCGGGCCGAGGACGGCGAAGCGCAGCCGGGCGGGGGTGGCGGGCTGGGCCAGGGGCATCGGCGTACCTCCGGGGCGTGGGCGTGCGCGTGGGTGTGGGCTTGGGCGTGCGCTTGGGCGTTCGCGGCAACGGTGTGGCAGGTGGCAGGTGGCAGGTGGCAGGTGGCGGGGCTGCCGGCGGCGGGGCGGCCGTGGTGCGGGTGCGGGTGCGGGTGCGGCGGTGCGGTGTGGGCGCAGGCTACTTGACGGCCGATCGGCGCTGAAGGCCGCGGAACCGGCCGGGTCCGCTCCCCCCGGGCCCATGGCCGGGGCCCCGCGGCGGGGCGTCGACGGTGGGGTCCGTACGGCTGCGCGGTCGCCGTTCCGGCAGGTCGGCCGGGGTGGCGCGGCCCGGTCGGGCCGGGTGGACGGGCGGCCCGCGGGGCGCCGCCGGGCGGGCGTACGGGACGGTGGGGAAGGGCGCGTTCCGGCGGTTCTCGACCGGGGCTCCGCGCCGCGGTGAGCGCGGCCCGAGCGGGCGGCGATCCGGGCACGCGGCCACCCGACGGCCGGTCAGGAGGCACGGGACGCGCGGCCGGGAGGCGCCGGGCGGGCGGCCGGGAGGTCCCGGGTGCGCGGTCGGGAGGTCCCGGTCGGGGCCCGGGAACTCGGGCCCAGCGGCCCCGGGCGGGCGGGCCGAAGGGCCCTGGGGCGCGGAGGGCGCCTGTTCGGATCATGGAGCGCCATCCATTCGCACGACGTTCCGAAGGAGTGCGTCCTTGAGCGCCACCCAGGCACAGGGCGACCCCACCTCACCGCCAACGGCCCTCCCAGCAGGGACGGCCAGGGCCAGGAGGCCCGGTTCGGCCCTGGTCAGACTGCTGACCACCACCGACCACAAGACGATCGGCACCATGTACCTGGTGTCGTCGTTCGCGTTCTTCCTGATCGGCGGCATCCTCGCCCTGGTCATGCGCGCCGAACTCGCCCGGCCCGGAACGCAGATCCTCTCCAACGAGCAGTTCAACCAGGCCTTCACCATGCACGGCTCGGTGATGCTGCTGCTGTTCGCCATGCCGCTGTTCACCGGCTTCGCCAACTGGATCATGCCGCTCCAGATCGGCGCGCCGGACGTCGCCTTCCCGCGCCTGAACATGCTGTCCTACTGGCTGTTCATGTTCGGCTCGCTGATCGCCGCGGCCGGCTTCGCGACCCCGGGGGGCGCCGCCGACTTCGGCTGGTTCCTCTACGCGCCGCTGTCCGACGCGATCCACTCGCCCGGCGTCGGCGCCGACATGTGGATCATGGGCGTGACGCTGTCCGGCTTCGGCAGCATCTTCGGCGCCGTCAACTTCATCACCACCATCATCTGCATGCGCGCTCCGGGCATGACCATGTTCCGGATGTCCATCTTCTGCTGGAACGTGCTGCTCACCTCGGTGCTGGTGCTGCTGGTCTTCCCGGTGCTGGCCGCCGCGCTGCTGGCGCTGGAGTGCGACCGCAAGTTCGGCTCCCACGTCTTCGACCCGGCCAACGGCGGGGCGATGCTCTGGCAACACCTGTTCTGGTTCTTCGGGCATCCCGAGGTGTACATCCTGGCGCTGCCGTTCTTCGGGATCGTCTCCGAGGTCATCCCGGTGTTCAGCCGCAAGCCGATGTTCGGCTACTCCGGCCTGATCGCCGCGACGGTGGCCATCGCGGGCCTGTCGGTGACGGTGTGGGCGCACCACATGTACGTCACCGGGCAGGTGCTGCTGCCGTTCTTCTCGTTCATGACCTTCCTGATCGCCGTCCCGACCGGGGTGAAGTTCTTCAACTGGGTCGGCACCATGTGGCGGGGCTCGCTGAGTTTCGAGACACCGATGCTCTGGACGGTCGGCTTCCTGGTCACCTTCCTGTTCGGCGGCCTGACCGGCGTGCTGCTCGCGGCCCCGCCGATCGACTTCCACGTCTCCGACTCGTACTTCGTGGTCGCCCACTTCCACTACACGCTGTTCGGCACCGTGGTCTACGCGATGTTCGCCGGCTTCCACTTCTGGTGGCCGAAGATGACCGGCAAGAAGCTCGACGAGCGGCTCGGCCGGATCACCTTCTGGACCCTGACGGTCGGCTTCCACGCGACCTTCCTGGTCCAGCACTGGCTGGGCGCCGAGGGCATGCCGCGCCGGTACGCGGACTACCTGGACTCGGACGGCTTCACCACCCTGAACACCTTCTCCACCATCGGCTCGTTCCTGCTCGGCCTGTCGATCCTGCCGTTCCTCTACAACATCTGGAAGACCGCCAAGTACGGCGAGAAGGTCACCGAGGACGACCCGTGGGGCTGGGGCCGCTCGCTGGAGTGGGCCACCTCCTGCCCGCCGCCGCGGCACAACTTCGTCAAGCTGCCGCGGATCCGCTCCGAATCCCCGGCCTTCGACCTCCACCACCCG
The DNA here is from genome assembly GCF_042798815.1 of Kitasatospora sp. NPDC057738. Classification (NCBI taxonomy): domain Bacteria; kingdom Bacillati; phylum Actinomycetota; class Actinomycetes; order Kitasatosporales; family Streptomycetaceae; genus Kitasatospora; species Kitasatospora sp. NPDC057738. Next base: position 67,841 of record NZ_JBHVJT010000037.1, read on the forward strand.
GACATCGCGGCCATGGACGTCCTGGCGCACAGCGGCAAGCCCGCCACGCACCTGGGCGACGTGGAGCCGACGAAGTACGACCGGCCGCTGAGCCGGGCGGACCGGGCGGCCGCCGCCGTCGCGGTCAAGGCCCCGCCCTCCGAGGCCGCCGCGTCCACCGATTCACCCTCCTCGGGCGGCTGAGCCCGCCCCTCGAACGCCGTCCCCGCCCGCGTCGCTGCCCCCGGGCGGGCGGGGACGGCCCATTTCTCCCCTTCTCCCCTCCCCACCCCTTCGTGACCAGGAAGGCCGGGTCGTGAACCACACCGTTCTCGCCATCGGCACCGCCGCCCTCACCGCGAGCGGCTGTGTCTGGTACCTGCCCGCCATCGCCGACCTCCAGGCCGGCGCCGACCGGCCCCGCTCCACCCGTACGGCCGCCGCGGCCTGCGTGCTGTGGTGGGCCGGGCTCGCGCTCGCGGGCGGGCTGCTGCTCGTCGTGCCGGACTGGCGGCCCGCCGCACAGATCGCGCTCGCCGGACTGGTCGGCGGCACGGCGCTGCGGCTGCGGGCCCTGTGGGACCGCCGCCGGGAGGTGAAGGAGACCGCGGCCCGCTGGGCCGCCCTGGACGTGGGCCCCGCCCCGCGCTCCCACCGGCCGCCGGCCCTGGCCCTGGCCGGGTGGCTGGTGGTCGGCGCGGCCGTCGCCTCGCTCGGGGCGGTCGCCATCCTGGTGTCCGGCGGCGGCGAGGTCGTGCCCCGGGTGGTGCTCGCGGCGGCCAGCGGCGCGGGCATCGCGCTCGCCTTCCTGCTGATGGGGCTCGGGAACGTCCGGCGGCAGGGGCGCTGAGGACGCTTCCGCCGGCGCGCCTCCCGAGCGGCCCGGCGGACCCTGAAGAGACCTGAAGAGAACCGCAGGCCCGGTCCCGGTCCGGCCCGGGCCGTGTGGCCCGGCCGGAATGGGGCCGTTGGGCCCTGGGTCCCCGGGCCGGGTCCGGGGGATGATGCCCTGGGCCCCGCTGGGAGTGTGCGGGGGTGCGACGAAGGTGGAGCCGCGTGATGGCGACCAAGACGGAGGGTGCCGGGGCCCCGGCGCCGGTCCGGGTGTTCCTGCTGGACGACCACGAGGTGGTGCGCCGCGGGGTGCACGACCTGCTGGACTGCGAGCCGGACCTGGAAGTGGTCGGGGAGGCGGCGACGGCCGAGCAGGCGCTCGTCCGGGTGCCCGCGCTGCGGCCCGACGTGGCCGTGCTGGACGTCCGGCTGGGCGACGGTGACGGCGTCTCGGTCTGCCGTGAGCTGCGCTCGCGGATGCCCGGGCTGGCCTGCCTGATGCTGACCTCCTTCGACGACGAGGAGGCGCTGCTGGACGCCGTGATGGCGGGCGCCGCCGGGTACGTGCTCAAGCAGATCAGCGGGACCGACCTGGTCGCCGCCGTCCGCACCGTCGCCTCCGGCCGTTCGATGCTCGACCCCGGCGCCGCGACCCGCCTCCTGAACCGCCTGCGCAGCGACGCCGAGCCCGCCCAGCCGGTCACCACCGGACCGGGCCTGACCGCGCGCGAGCAGGAGGTCCTCGAACTCATCGGAGAGGGCCTGACCAACCGGCAGATCGGCGAGCGGCTCTACCTCGCCGAGAAGACCGTCAAGAACCACGTGTCGCGGCTGCTCGCCAAGCTCGGCGTCGAGCGGCGGGTGCAGGCGGCCCTGATCGCCACCGAGCTGCGCCAGGCCTCCGCGGCCGCGCAGCCCTCCGTGCTGCGCACCGGCCGGGGCTGAGTCCGGCCGTTCGGCACTGTCTGTGCCCGTTCGGTGCGGTGCAGTGCCGTTCGGGGCCGAACGGTCCTTCGGTCCCGGGCCTGGGACCCGGGGCCGACGGCCCGCCGGGCGGGGCTCTCGCCGGGCCCGGCCGGGACCATCGGCCCTCGCGGCCCGGCCCGGGCCCGGGCGAGCATCGCTCGCATGAACCGCGACCACGTCCCGTCCCCCCGGCCCGTCCCGTACGACCCGCCCGGTCCGGCAGCCCCGCCCGGTCCGGCAGCTCTGCCCGGTCCGGCCGCCCCGGCCGTCGCGTACGACGGCCCCGCTCCGCTCGACCGGCCCGTTCCGTCCGGCCGACCTGTTCCGCAGGACCGGCCCGACCTGCCGGAACTGCGCGAACTCGACCGGAAGCGGTCGCTGGAGCTGCTGGCCCGTGCCGACGTCGGCCGGGTGGTCTACACCGTCGACGCCCTCCCGGCCGTCCTGCCGGTGCCGTTCCGGCTGGCCCCCGGCGGTGTGCTGCTCTCGGCACCGGCCGGCTCCGAACTGGCCCGGGCGGTGGACGGCGCGGTGATCGCCTTCGAGGCCGACGAGGTGGACGGCCGGGACGGCTCCGGCTGGTTCGTCACGGTCCTCGGCCGCGCGCAGGTCCGCCCGGCGGCCAGGACGGCCGATCCGGGCGGCACGGTCCGCATCCGCATCCGCCCGGAACTGGTCATCGGCCGGTGCCTGGCCTGAGCCGGCGGCCCCGAGGCGTCCTCACGGCCCCAGCAACGCCAGGGCGGTGCGCAGGAGTTCGGCGTCCGCCGCGGCGTCCGCGGTGCCGGCCAGGCCGGAGCGGAAGAGCGAGGCGCCCTCGATCAGCATGACGAACACCTGGGCGCGGGCGTGCCGTTCCTCCTCCGTCAGGGTCGGTTGGCGTTCGGCGAGGAAGCAGGCGACCAGCTCCCGGTAGCGGTCGTAGAAGGCCCGGACGGTGGCGGCCACCGAGGGGTCGCGGGCGGCCAGCGCCCACAGCTCGGCGAACAGGCGGACCAGGCGCACGTCCTGCTGCTCGGCGAGCAGTTCGCGGAGCAGGGCGTCCTCGTCGCGGCCCGGGTCGAGCAGCGGCGCGAGCCGCTCCACCGAGCGGGCGAGGACGCGCTCCAGCACGGCGGCCACCAGCTCGGCGTGGGTCGGGAAGTAGTGCTGGAGGTGGCCGAGGCGGACGCCCGCGGCGGCGGCCACCGCCCGCATGGACAGTTCGGTGCCGCCCGTGGTGACGAGCAACTCCTCCGCGGTGTCGAGCAGTTGCTCCCGCCGCTGGGCGCCCTTGCCGCTGAGCCCCCGGACGCTGCTCATGCCGCCGCCGCCGTGCCGTGCCGCCCGTCGGCCCCGGTGGCCGTGACGGTGACGGTGACGCCCAGGGCTGCCAGGTCCTCCAGGACCTGCCCGGGGCGCGGGGTCTGCTCGGGGAAGGCCACCCCGGCGGGCGGCGGGGCGCCGTCCGTGCCGAGCGCCCGGCGCAGCGCCAGCAGGGCGCCGACGGCGGTGAGCCGGGCCTGGCCGCCCCGGTCCTCGACGGTGGCGGTGAGGGCGCGTCCGCCGGAGGCGACGTCGGTGCGCAGCAGGGCGGTGCCGCCCTCGCCGGGGGAGTGGAGCAGAGCGCGGCGGGCCGGCTCCCAGCGGTCGCCGCGGCCCCAGCGGAAGAAGCCGGCGTGCCGGGCCGCGAGCAGGGCGGTGGTGGAGGAGCGGGAGCTGAAGCCGATCCGGGTGGCGGCGGTGGTGGCGCCCAGCGTGAGCGGGAGGGTGAACTGCTCGGGGGTGTCGATCCCGGCGACCAGGGTCGGGGTGTCGCCGATGCGGACGGTCCGCGGGCGGCTGAGCGGGGCGACGGAGTGGCGTCGGCCGTCCTCGATCACCTCGTAGTCGAGTCCCAGGCGGTCCATGAACTCCACCGAGTCGGCGCCGGCCCGGTCCGCGAGGTCCCAGCGGATGGCGGTCTCGATCCGCTCGGCCCCGCCCAGCCGGTCCGCCAGGGCGGCGGCGACCAGGCTGGTCACCCCGCCCATCCAGGCCGAGGAGAGCAGCACCGGGGCGGTCGGGCGCAGCAGGGCGGCGAGCGTGGCCGCGCGCTGGAGCCGGGCGGTCCAGCGGGTGACGTCCACGTACGGGACGCCCGCGCGGACGGCGGCCCGCAGCACCCGGTCGTCCGGGTCGTTGACCACCCCGACCACGGCCCGTACGGCGGCGGTGAACGGCTCGGGGTCGGCGAGGTCCCAGCGGCGGACGGTGGTGTCGTCCAGTTCGGCGGCGAGGGCGGCGCCGCGCTGCTCGGAGCGGCCGGTGAGCAGCAACGGCCAGGTGGGGGAGGCGAGTCGGGCGAGTTCGGCGCCGACGGTGCCGTAGCCGCCGACCAGCAGGACGGGGCCGTCGGGGTTGTGGCTGAGGCGGTCCGAGGGGAAGGTGGGGTGCGGGGAGAGACCTGAGACGGATGTGGGGCTCATGGAGACAAATATAGGTCGCCCGACCTAAAATTTTCGTCATGACGTACTCCGATTCCCCCGAACAGACCTTTGACCTGCGTACCTTCGACAGCGGCCACGGCCGCCTCGCCTACCTCGACGCCGGTACCGGCGAACCCCTGGTGCTGCTGCACGGCGGCCTGCTGGACCGCCGGAGCTGGGCCGACCAACTCCCCGCCCTGCTGCCCGAATACCGGGTGATCGCCCCGGACACCCGCGGCCACGGCGCCTCCGACAACGCCGGCCGGCCCTTCCGCCCCGCCGACGACCTGGCGGACCTGCTGCGCCACCTCGGCCTGGGCCCGGTGACCGTGATCGGGCTCTCCATGGGCGGGACGATCGCCCTCGACCTCGCCCTCGAACACCCCGAACTGGTCCGCGCGCTGGTGATCAGCGGCAACGGCACCAGCGAATCCGAGTTCACCGACCCGTGGCTCGGCGAACTCGCCGCCCACCAGACCGCCGCGCTCGCCGAGGGCGACGCCGAGGCCTGGCTCGACTCCTTCACCAGCCTCGCCTCCGGGCCGCACCGCCGCCTGGACGAGGTCGATCCGGAGGTGGTGCGCCGGCTCAAGGAGATGACCCGGAGCACCGTCGCCAAGCACACCCCCGACGAGCCCCAGTACCTGGTGCCGGTGACCGACACCTGGAAGCGGCTCACCGGGATCACCGTCCCGCTGCTGGCGATCAACGGCGGCATCGACTCGGTGGACCACATCAACCTGGCCGAACGGGTCGTGCGCACCGTCGTCGAAGGCCGCGCGGTGATCGTCGAGGGCACCGGGCACTACCCCAACATGGAACGGCCGGAGGAGTTCAACAGCCATCTCCTCGGTTTCCTGCGCACCCTGCCCACCCTGCCCACCCTGCGCGGCTGACGGCTGACGGCTGACGGCTGACGGCTGACGGCTGACGGGAGGCGGGTGGCGGGAGGCGGGTGGCGGGAGGCCCTCAGGACCCGATCGGGGCCTCCCAGACCAGCCGGGTGCCGCCGCCCTCGGCCGGGTCGACGGTGAAGGAGCCGCCGACCCGGTCGGCGCGCTCGGCCAGGTTGCGCAGCCCGCTGCGCCGCCCGCCCTCGGGCACGCCGACGCCGTCGTCCGTCACGCTCAGCGCCACCCGCCCGGCCAGGGCACGCAGCGTCACCTCGACCCGGGACGCCTTGGCGTGCCGGGCGGCGTTGCTGAGCGCCTCGGCGAGGACCGCGACCACGTGCCCGGCCAGCTCCTGCGGCACGTCGGTGTCCAGCAGGCCCTCCATGCTCAGCCGGGGCGGGAAGCCGAGCGTGCCCTGGGCGTCGGTGACCACCCGGGTGGCGCGGGCGCGCAGGCCGCGGTCCGGCTCGCTGTGGGCGCGCAGGCCGAAGATGGTCGAGCGAATGATCTTGATGGTCTCGTCCAGGTCGGCCACCGCCCGGGCCACCCGGTCCGACGCGGCCTGGCTCTCGATCAGCCGGCCCGCGCTCTGCAGCGTCATCCCGGTCGCGAACAGCCGCTGGATCGCCAGGTCGTGCAGGTCCCGGGCGATCCGGTCACGGTCCTCCAGCAGGTTCAACTGCTCGGCGTCACGCCGCCGTTCGGCCAGCTCCAGGGCCAGCGCCGCCTGGTCGGCGAAGCCCAGCAGCGGACCGGTCTCCTCCGGCCCGAACGCCGGCTGACCCTGCGCCCGGGCCAGCAGCAGCACGCCCCGCCCGTACCCGGCACCCGTACCCAGCGGCACCGCCACCGCCGCGCCCAGCCCGTCGAAGCGGCCCGCCGGACCGGCCGGGAAACGGGCGTCGCAGGCCAGCTCGTCACTGGTGGCCGGCGAGCCGGAGGCGTACGCGGCACCCGACAGCGTGCCGTCCACCGGCACCGTCACCCCCAGCCGCGCGGACGGCGTGCCACCCAGCGCGACCTCCACCGTCAACTCCTCGGCCCGCTCCTCCGGACCGGCCAGCGCCACCGAGACGTCCGCCAGCTCGGCGCCCGAGATCTCCCGCGCCCGACGGGCGATCAGCTCGACCACCTCCAGCCGCGGCGCCCCCGACAGCAGACTGCGGGTGATCTCGGTGCTCGCCCGCAGCCAGCGCTGACGCAGCTGCGCCTCCTCGTACAGCCGGGCGTTGTCGATCGCCACACCGGCCGCGACCGCCAGGGTGGAGATCACCGCCTCGTCGTCCTCGTCGAAGTCCAGCCCACCGCGCTTGTCCGTCAGGTAGAGGTTGCCGAACACCTCGCCGTGCACCCGCACCGGCACCCCCAGGAAGGTGTGCATCGGCGGATGGTTCGACGGGAAGCCCACCGAGGCCGGGTGGTCGGACAGCACCGGGCAGCGCAGCGGCCGCGGCTCGCGGATCAGCTCGCCCAGGATGCCCCGGCCCGACGGCGGCGGGCCGATCTCGGCGATCTCCTCCTCCGTCAGGCCCACCGTCAGGAACTGCGACAGCGTGTGCCCGTCCGGCCCGATCACCCCGAGCGCCCCGTACCGGGCGTCCACCAGATCGGCGGCGGCCTCCACGATCCGGTGCAGCGCCTGCGCCAGGTCCAGCTCCCGCCCGACCGCCAGCACCGCCTCCAACAGGCTGTGCACCCGGTTCTGGGTGCCGCGCGCCGCGTCGATCCGCCACTGGAGCTCCTCCAGCAGCTCGTCCAGGCGCAGCCGTGGCATCCGCGCGCCGCCACCCGCCGCGCTGCCGTCCGCTCCGCCCACCGCTGTCCTCCTCGTCGTGCTGCCCTGACCGGCCCGTCCACCTTCCGGACGCGCCCCGTCCGCCCCGCGGACGGCCGCCCCCACCGCCCGACCCGACTCGGGTGCCGTCCGACCAGCGGGATTGCCGTGTTCACGGTAGTGCCCCGGTGTCGGTGGTGGGGACGGCGGGGTCGGCCGTAGGCTCCGTCGGGCGGGCCTTTCGTCCCGCCGCGCAGGGTCCTGAGGCCTCTGCCGCCGGGCCGCGCGTCGCTGCCAGGGTGGGGGAGGAGCGGACGGGGCGTCAGAGCACACCGCGGCCCGCACCGAACCGCCGAGCGTCGACGACCTGTCGACAGTGTGGAGGAACAGTCATGACGTCAACCGTGCTGGCCGGGGTCGACGGATCGCCGCAGAGCGCCGCGGCCGCCCACTGGGCCGCCGCCGAGGCGGTGCGCCGGGGCGCCTCGCTGCGCCTGGTGCACGCCTGGCCGTGGCTGACCGACGGCGTGTCCTCCTTCGCCGAGGCGGACGACCTGCCCGAGGCCGTCCGCCGCACCCTCGCCGAGGCCGCCGAGGACATCCGCGGCCGGCACCCCGACCTGGCCGTGGAGACCGACGCCGTCCTGGACGCACCGGTGGACGGCCTGCTGGCCGCCGCCGCGGAAGCGGAGCTGCTGGTGCTCGGCTCGCGCGGCCGCGGCGGTTTCACCGGCCTGCTGCTGGGCTCGGTCAGCATGTCGGTGGCCGGGCGCAGCACCGTGCCGCTGGTCGTGGTGCGCGAGGAGGGCGAGGCCGGCGCGGGCGAGGTGGTGGTCGGCGTCGACGCCCACACCCCCGAGACCGAGGTGCTCGACTTCGCCTTCCGCGAGGCGGCCCTGCGCGGCGCCCGGGTCCGGGCGGTGCACGGCTGGGAGCTGCCGCCGGTGTTCGGCTACGCGGGCGGCGCCGTCCCGGCGGCCGAGCTCGCCCAGCTGGAGGCGCTGGAGGCCAAGCTGCTCTCGCTCGCCCTGGCCGGTCCGCGCGAGCAGTACCCGGAGGTGGAGGTGGTCGAGGACGTGCAGATCGGTGCCGCCCGCGCCCTGGTCGAGGTCTCCGCCGGCGCCGCGCTGGTCGTGGTCGGCCGGGGCCGGCGCCCGGTCGAGTTCGGGCCCCGGCTCGGCCGGGTCGCGCACGCCGTCCTGCACCACGCCGAGGCTCCCGTCGCGGTCGTCCCGCACGGGTGATGGACGGCCCGTCCGGTGGATCCGCCCCCGTCCCGATCCACCGGACGGGCCCGACGGCCTCCCGCCAGGGCCCGACGGCCTCCCGCCGGGGCCTCCCGAGCGGGAGGCCCCGGCCCGGCGGCCGCGAGGACGGGCCCAAGGGCCCTGTCCCCGGACCGGTCGGGGCGCGCACGCTCGTAAGCAGCGGGACCCGCGGGTCCCGTGCGGCCGAACCCCGCGGTTGAAGCCGAAGCCTCGCGGTTGAAGGAGTGGATCGCCATGACGCTCGACCCGGCTCTCACCCAGATGCTCAGCACGGCCGACCTGCGCCTGCTCGCCGCGGCCGGCGGCGCGGCGCCCTCGCTGCACAACAGCCAGCCCTGGCGCTTCGCGCCGACCCCGGACGGGCGCGGGCTCGCCGTGCACGCCGACACCGGGCGTTCCGTACCCCTGGCCGACCCGGTCGGCGCCGCGGCGCACATCGCGGTCGGCGCGGCCGTGTTCAACCTGCGGGTGGCGGCCGGCCGGCTGGACCGGGAACCGCAGGTCCGGCTGCTGCCGGAGGCCGCCGAGCCCGGCCTGCTCGCCGTGCTCGACCTCTCCCGGCCGGCCGTCGAGGAGACGCCCTTCGGCCGCGACCTCTATCCCGCGATCGCCGCCCGGCACTCCAGCCGCGAGCCCTTCACCCAGCGCGACGTCCCCGAGGCGGTGATCGGCGAGCTGATGGCCGCCGCCCGCGAGGAGGGCGTCGCGCTCGCCGCGCTGGAGGAGGACGGCGTACGGCGGGTGCAGGCGCTGACCGCCGAGGCGGAGCGCCGCATCGCCGCCGACCCGGCCCGCGTCGCCGAGTCCCGCTCCTGGCTGCGGTCCGACGACGGCACCGCCGAGGACGGCATCCCGCAGGCCGCGCTCGGCCCGCAGGACCACGACGCCCGGGTGCCGATGCGCGAGTTCGCCGGCCGCCCGCCGGAGGCGCCCGCGCAGCCCTCCCGGCGGTTCGAGGCGCTGCCCCAGCTGTGCACCCTCACCACTCCCGGCGACGGCCCGCTGGACTGGCTGCGCACCGGGCAGGCGCTGGAGCGGGTCTGGCTGCTGGCCACGGTGCACGGCGTCCGGCTCACCGTTTGGCACCAGGCGATCGAGTGGCCGGACATTCGCTGGGCGCTGCGCGACCCGGCCGCCGGGCCGGGCCACGTCCAGCTGGTGCTGCGGGCCGGCTACGGCCCGCCCGGGGCGGCGACCCCGCGCCGGACGGTCGAGGAGACGCTCGGGGAGCCCTGAGCCGAGTGTCCCGCCTGAGCCGAGCGTCCCTCCCGGAGCGTCTCCCCGGCCCCTGGGGCCCGAAGCCCGACGGCTTCGGGCCCCGGGGGCGTTCGGGGAGGGTCAGCGCGGCCGTTCGGCCGCGGGCAGCACCTGGGCGGCGAGCCGCAGCGGCGGACTGTGCCGGAAGGCGAGGGTGAACTCCACCCACTGGCCGGCCCGCAGCGGCGGCGGCTCGGCGATCATCAGGTCCGCGTCCTCCGGGGTCATCCGCAGTTCGCCGCGGCCCGGCACCGGCAGCGCCGAGGCCGGCTCCCAGCGGCCCGCCGCGCCCTGGTGCAGGTGCCGCTTCAGTGTGATCCGGCCGCCGAACTCCCAGGAGGCGCCGGTCAGTTCGTCGGGGACGTCGCCCGGGTTGCGGACCGTGAAGAAGGCCGCCGTGGCGGTGGCCGCACCCGCCGTCGGCAGCAGTACCCAGCCCGGTTCGGCCGTCACCGGGAGGGCGCGGCCGGCCCCGCCGACCGCCGTCCACCCGGTGAGCAGGACCAGGGCCAGGGCCGCCGCGCCGACCGGCGGGCCGGCCACCGCGAGACGCCCGGCGGCCCTCGCCGCCGTCCCTCCCTTCGCACCCCTCACACCCGTCACGCCCCTCATGCCCCTCACGCCCTTCCTGTTCTCCACGCCCCTCACCGCCGTCCTCCCCGGCGCTGTCCCCGCCCCGGCTCCCAGGTGCGCAGCCGCAGGCTGTTGCCCACCACGAGCAGCGAGCTGAGCGACATCGCGACCGCCGCCAGCATCGGGTTGAGCAGCCCGACCGCCGCCAGCGGGATCAGCACCAGGTTGTAGCCGAAGGCCCAGAGCAGGTTGGCCCGGATGGTCGCCAGGGTCTGCCGCGCCAGCCGTACGGCGTCCACCACCGCCTCGATGTCGCCGCGCACCAGGGTCAGCCCGGCCGCGCCGATCGCGGCGTCGCTGCCGGAGGCCAGCGCCACCCCGAGGTCCGCCGAGGCCAGGGCGACGGCGTCGTTGACGCCGTCGCCGACCACCGCCACCGTCCGTCCGGCGGCGCGCAGTTCGGCCACCACCTCGGCCTTGCGCTCGGGGGAGGCCGAGGCGTGCACCCGCTCGATGCCCAGCTCGGCCGCCACCGCCCGCGCGGCGCCCGGGCCGTCCCCGGTCAGCAGGACGGTCTCCAGGCCCAGCCCGCGCAGCCGGTGGAGCGCCCGCCAGCTGCCCGATCGCAGGGTGTCGCCGACCACCAGGACGGCCGCCGGCCGCCCGTCCAGCTCGACCGCGACGGCCGTACGGCCCTCCTCCGCGGCCTGCGCGGCCGCCTCGGCCAGGGCCGGGGGCAGGACGGAGTCGTCCGGCCGCACCACCCGCACGGCCCGGCCCTCGACCGTCCCGGACACCCCGAGCCCGGTGGTGGCCGCGAAGCCGTCCACGGCCGCCGGCGGCCCGCAGCGCTCCCGGGCCGCCGCCGCGACGGCCCGGCCGATCGGGTGCTCGGAGCGGTGCTCGACCGCGCCGGCCAACCGCAGGGCCTCGTCCTGGGCGAGGCCGTCGGTGGTGGTGACGGCCGACAGCTCCATCCGTCCGGTGGTCAGTGTCCCGGTCTTGTCCATAACCACCGTGTCCACCCGGCGCAGGCTCTCCAGCACCTCCGGGCCGCGCACCAGCACGCCCAGTTCCGCGCCCCGCCCGGTCGCCGCCAGCAGCGCCGTCGGCGTGGCCAGCCCGAGCGCGCACGGGCAGGCCACCACCAGCACCGCGACCGCCGCCGTCACCGCCGCCTGCGGGGCCGCGCCCGCGCCCAGCCAGAAGCCCAGCACGCTCGCCGCGATCGCCAGCACGCAGGGCACGAACACCCCGGCCACCGCGTCCGCCAGCCGCTGCGCCCGCGCCTTGCCGGCCTGGGCCTGCGCCACCAGTGCGGTGATCCGGGCCAGTTGGGTGTCCGCGCCGACGGCCGTGGCCCGGACCACCAGGGCGCCGCCCACGTTGACCGTCGCACCCGCCACCACGGCGCCCGGGCCGACCTCGACCGGCACGCTCTCCCCGGTCAGCAGGCTCAGGTCGAGCGCCGAACCCCCTTCGACCACCACCCCGTCGGTGGCCACCCGCTCGCCCGGCCGCACCACGAACTCCTGCCCGGGCAGCAGCAGTTCGATCGGCACCAGGCGCTCCTCGCCGTCCGCCCCGCGCAGGCACACCTGCTTGGCGCCCAGCTCGGCCAGCGCCCGCAGCGCGGACCCGCTGCGCCGGCGCACCCGGCCCTCCAGCAGTCGCCCGGCCAGCACGAACAGCGGTACGCCGACCGCCGCCTCCAGGTACACGTGCGCGGTGCCGCCGCCGTCGGCGGTCAGCGAGAACGGCATCCGCATGTCCGGATCGCCGGCCCCGCCGAGGAACAGCGCGTACGCCGACCAGCCGAAGGAGGCCACCACACCCAGACTGACCAGGGTGTCCATGGTCGCCGCCGCGTGCCGCAGCCCCCGCATGGCCCGGCCGTGGAAACCGGCCGACCCCCAGGTCACCACCGGGACGGCGAGCGCGAAGCAGACCCACTGCCAGGCGGTGAACTGCGCCGACGGCACCATCGACAGCACCAGCACCGGGACGGCCAGCAGGGCGGTGACCAGCAGCCGCCACCGCTCGTCCGGCTCCTCGGCCGCCATCCCGACCGGAGCCCCCGCGGGCAGCGGCTCGGCGGTGTAGCCCGCCCGTTCGACCGCCGCCACCAGTTCCGCGACCGGGATCCCGGCCGGGTGCAGCACCCGGGCCCGCCCGGTCGCCAGGTTCACCCCGGCCGTCACCCCGTCGATCCGGGCCAGCCGCTTCTCCACCCGGCCCACGCAGGCGGCGCAGGTCATCCCGCCGACCGCCAGATCGGTGGCGACCACGGGCTCGGCGACGGCGCTCACCGCATCCCGCCCATGTCGTGCCCGCCCATTCCGGGGGACGCCCCGCCCCCGCCGCTCGGCCGCAGACCGGGCGCCACCGGCCCCACCTGCCGGCCCACCCCGTAGGCCACCACGAACACCACCACCAGCAGCAGGAGGAAACCCGCCAGCACACTCAACGGCCGGACACCCGGCGACTTCGCACTCACCTCCCAGCAGTCGGACGCGACCGCGGAACGGTTCCCGTACGCTCCGAAATCGAGGCGCGAATAATCGGATGACGAGCCGCGGCCCGACCGGGTAGCGTCCGGGACGGCGCCTCCCGATGCGCCTGGCCCCGGTTACTTCCTTTTCGAAAACCATCAAGTGACACCGGTGCCGATTCTGATCCCGGGAGGCGCCCGTCCCGGCACGCGCCGGTTTCGGCCCGCGCCCGCCGTCGCCGCGTGCCCCGGCTCGCCCGTCGCCGCGTGCCCCGCCTCGCCCTTCCCCTCCCGCTCCGGCCCGACCACCCACCAGGGGGACCTCTGCATGACCCGGTTCAACCGCCAACGGACCAAGGCCGCCACCAGGGCCGAGATCCAGCGAGAACTACCGGGACTCACCGCACGGGGGGTGCCCTCCCCGCTCTCCACCCACGGCCAGTGGCCGATCCCGGAGGTCCGGCACCTGCGCTCGGCGCCGCCGCCGGTCGTCCGGCGCACCGCGGCCGCCCCGGAACGGACGGCCGCCCCGGGAACGGCGGTCACCAACCACCAGGGCGGCACCGGCTACCTCCGGGAGCCGAAGGAGGAGCTGTTCCTCCTCGCCGTCTCCCACCTGTTCGGCCAGGAGGGCTTCTACGAGTCGGCCGTCGAACGCGACGAGCGGTACGTGCGGCTGATCCGCGAGCACGCCGTGAGCGACCCCGAGTGGACCCTCGGGCTGCTGCGCTGGCTGCGCACCGGGTTCCGCGTCCGGACCGCCGCCCTGGTCGGGGCCGTCGAGTTCGTCCACGCCCGGTCGGCGGCCGGCGCCGCCGGGTACTCCCGGCAGGCCGTCGACGCGGTGCTCCAACGCCCCGACGAGCCGGGCGAGTTGCTGGCGCACTGGACCGGCCGGTACGGCCGTCGGCTGCCCCAGCCGCTGCGCCGCGGCATCGGCGACGCGGTCCGCCGGCTCTACACCGGCCGCGCGCTGCTGAAGTACGACACGCCCTCGCGCGCCTTCCGCTTCGGTGACGTCCTGGAGCTCACCCACCCCGCGCCCGACCCGGACAAGCCCTGGCAGGGCGCGCTGTTCCGGTACGCCCTGGACCGCCGCCACCGCCCGGACCGCGCCCTGCCGCCCGCCGACCAGCGCCTGCTGAGCGCCCACCACGAACTGCTCGGCGTCCCGCCGGCCGACCGCAGGGCGCTGGTCACCGAGCCCGGCGGCGCGCAGCGCCTCGCCGAGGCCGGGATGACCTGGGAGGCCCTGGCCGGCTGGCTGCAGGGCCCGCTGGACGCCGCCGCCTGGGAGGCCGTCATCCCCTCGATGGGCCCGATGGCGCTGGTGCGCAACCTCCGCAACTTCGACCAGGCCGGCGTCGGCGACGAGCCGGCGGCGCGGGCGGCCGGCCGGATCGCCGACCCGGAGGAGGTCCGGCGCTCCCGGCAGTTCCCGTTCCGCTTCCTCGCCGCCCACCGCGCCACCCGCTCGTCACGCTGGTCCGAGCCCCTGGAGACCGCCCTCGGGCACTCGCTGGCCGGGGTGCCCGTGCTGCCCGGCCGCACCCTGGTGCTGGTGGACCGCTCGTCCTCGATGTTCGACCTGCCGTCGGCCCGGACGCAGCTGAACCGGGCGGACACGGCCGCCGTCTTCGGCACCGCGCTGGCCCTGCGGGCCGAGCGGGCCGACCTGGTCCAGTTCGGCACCGGCAGCCGGGCGGTCGAACCGGAACCCTCGGTGCTGCGGACCCTGGGGCTCTTCCGCAACCTGGGCGGCACCGACACGGCCGGAGCGGTCCGCCGGCACTACCGGGAGCACGACCGGGTGGTCGTGGTCACCGACGAGCAGGCCCACCGGTCGAGCGCCGACCCGTTCGCGCCCGTCCCCGAGGACGTCCCGGTGTACACCTGGAACCTGGCCGGCTACGCCGTCGGCCACACCGCCCCAGGCCCGCGCCGCTACACCCTCGGCGGCCTCAGCGACGCGTCCTTCGAACTGATCCCGCTGCTGGAGAGCGGCCAGGACGGCGGCCACCCCTGGGAGCGGTCAGCTCCGCACGCTGCGCGGCCCGATCGCCCCGGCGCCCAACACACCGACCCGGGAACGTAGTTCACGGTCGGCGGTGACCACCAGGCAGGTCCGCTCCGGGTCCTCGGTGCGGGCCGCGCGGACCAGCTCCACGATCCGGTCGTCCCCGCTGCCGCCCGCCGCGACTACCCGCACTCCGGCCACCCCGTCGACGCCCCGGGCCGCGCCCTCCACCACCAGGACCACCTCCAGCGGGCCGGGCAGCTCCGGCACGCCCCGGGCGGCCACCGCGACCAGCCCGTCCCGCAGCCGCTCGGCGGCGCCCCGCCGGTCCCGCCACCAGCCGTCCGGCACCGACCCGACCACGTTCGCGCCGTCGACGACCAGCAGGGGGAGCGGCCCGGCCGCGTTCTCGTCCATGGCCGCCAGCCTGCCACGTCGTCGCCCCGCGCCGGGCCGCGGGCACACGGGCACGCGGCTCGGCCGAACCGGGGACCCGCCCGGCATGTCCGGCGCGCGCTGCCGGGCGGCCGCACGGCGGTCGGGTAGGCAACGGGCCCATGGAGACACGCATCGACGAGATCGCCGAACGCGTCTACCGGGTCTCGACCTTCGTCCCGGAGATCGCCCCGCCCACCGGGTTCACCTTCAACCAGTTCCTGGTCGACGCCGAGGAGCCGCTGATCTTCCACACCGGGATGCGCCGGCTGTTCCCGGGCGTCTCGGAGGCGATCGGGAAGGTGGTGCCGCTGGAGCGGCTGCGCTGGGTGACCTTCGGGCACGTCGAGGCGGACGAGTGCGGGGCGATGAACGAGCTCCTCGCCGCGGCACCGCACGCGCGCGTGGCGCACAACACGCTGGGCTGCCTGGTCTCGCTGAACGACCTGGCCGACCGTCCGCCGGTGCCGATGGACGACGGCGAGGTGCTGGACCTCGGCGGGCGCCAGGTGCGCCGCCGGCTGCGCAACATCAACACCCCGCACGTGCCGCACGGCTGGGAGGCACGGGTGCTGTTCGAGGAGCAGACCCGCACCCTGTTCTGCGGAGACCTGGCCGGAGTTCGTCGGGCTGCCCAGCGTGCTGGCGGGCCCGCACCCGTAGCTCAGTCCGCGAGCGTGATCCGGATGCCGACGGTGCCGCGCTCGCCGCGCCGCAGCCGGCTGCCGAGCAGGGTGAGCACGCCGAGCAGGCCGTACTTCTGGCGCAGCAGCGTGCGGTAGGCGGCGGTGCGCTCGGGGCCGAGGATCTCGGCGGTGGCGGGGTACTGCTCGCCGGTCGGGTTGCCCTTGACGTCGCAGGGGCCGGCCAGCACGTCCGCGCGGTTGCGGATCCGCTTGACCTTCCAGGAGTCCGCGACGGTCCAGACGCCGAGCGCCTCCCCGTCACGCACCACCCACACCGGGGTCGGCACGGTGGTGCCGTCCTTCTTGTACGTGGTGACGAGTAGGTAGCTCCCGGAGGAGAGCCGGACGATCCGGGAGAGCCGGTCCGCGGCGGAGTGGTCGGGCGTGGTCATGGCCGGAAGTCTAGAGGGCGGTTCGCCGGAACCCGGCCGGCGCGCTCCCCCGGAAGGGCGTGCGGGCCGGGTACCGTCCCCGCCGGTCAGTCGGATCCGGTGCGGTGGGTTCGGGCGCGGGGGCGGGCGCTGCGCGCGCTGCGGATCAGCGTGCGGGCGTGGCGGACCGCGCGGCGCCGGCCGCGGCCACCGACGCCGGTGGCGCCCCCGACGGAGGTCGCACCGCCCCCGCCGTACGCGGGGACGGGGACGGCCCGGGCGGGCGCGGCTCGGCGGCGGGCGGCGGTGCGGGCGGTGGCCCAGGCGGCGAGCGCGGTGCCGAGGGCCGCGGCGGTCCAGACGGCGGCGGCGAAGCCGGAGTCGGAGCTGCCGGCCACCGGCGGGCGGGACCAGGGCGGGAGCTGGTCGACGGCCTCGGCCCCGGCCCCGGCGGACGGGGCGGGCGAGGGGCGGGCGGGCTCGTCGACCAGTTTGCCGACCGGCTGGACCTTTCCGGCGGCCGCGAAGCCCCAGTCGAGCAGGCTGGCGGCCTCGTCGTACACCCTGCCCTGCGCATCGGGGTGCATCACCGTCACCAGCAGGGTGCGGCCGTCGCGTTCGGCGGCGCCGGTGAAGGTGGCGCCCGCGTTGGTGGTGTAGCCGTTCTTGACGCCGATCAGGCCGGGGTACTTGCCGAGCAGCCGGTCGGTGTTGGCGATGTCGAAGCTGGTGCGCCGGCCGGTGGTCTTGTCCAGCCCGCCGGGGAAGCTCGCGGTGCGGGTGGAGCAGTAGGAGCGGAAGTCGGTGTTGCGCAGCCCGGCCCGGGCGAAGAGCGTGAGGTCGTAGGCGGAGGAGACCTGGCCGTCCATGTCGTAGCCGTCGGGGGAGACCACATGGGTGTCCCGGGCCTGGAGGGTCCGGGCGCGCTCCTGCATCTCGGTGACGGTCCGCTGGATGCCGCCGTTCATGTGGGAGAGGACGTGGACGGCGTCGTTGCCGGAGCTGAGGAAGACGCCCCGCCAGAGGTCCTCGACCCGGTAGGCGAGGTTCTCCTTGACGCCGACCAGGCTGCTGCCGGCGCCGAGGCTGGCGAGTTCGGCCGTGGTGACCTTGTGTTCCAGGCCCCGGTCGAACTTGGGCAGCACGGTGTCCGCGAACAGCATCTTGAGGGTGCTGGCCGGGGGCAACGGCAGGTGGGCGTCACGGGCGGCGAGCACCTCGCCGGTGGCCGCGTCGGCGACCAGCCAGGATCGGCCGGTCAGTTCGGACGGCAGGGCCGGCGCCCCGGCCAGCGGTTCGACCTGGACGGCCGGGCGGCCGAGCCGCTCCCCGCCGACGGCGGGGACGGAGTCCTGGGCGAGGGCCGCCGGGGCGATGGCGGAGAGCACCAGGGCGGCACAGGCGGCGGTGCCGGCCGCGGCCCTGGTGACGTACGGGGACTTCTGCTGCACACGCTTGGGCTGCACACGGCGAACGTACCCGGGCCGCCGCCGGGCCGCCGGACCTGCTGCTCCGTCCGGAGTTCTGCGGGCGCGCGGGGAGCCCGGGGGGCCGCCCGGAGCCGTGCGGACCCGTGCGGAAGGGACGACTTTGGTGGCGCGGGTCCGCACCGAAAGTCGGACGTCCGGCGACCGGCCGCCTTCCTAGGCTCGGGGGCATGAAGACGCTGCTCGGCTACCTCGGTTCGGTGTTGATCGTCGGCGGCGCCTCGGGCCTGTTGTCCACCTGGATCGAGGGCTTCCGGCTGTTCGGTTTCGTCCGGGTCCTGGTGCCGGCGGGCCACGAGATCGCCGGGTACGCGACCCTGGTGGTGCTCGGTGTCCTGCTGGCGCTCCCCACCCCCCCGCACCGATCCCACCGC
>NZ_JBHVJT010000038.1:0-76236 GCF_042798815.1 Kitasatospora sp. NPDC057738
GTTCCCCGGAATCCCGGGGAACGGCAGGGCCTCACGGCGTTCCGGCCCGGTGCCCGGGCCGGCGGGGTCGTCAGCCCAGCGCGAGGTTGCGCAGCACCAGCCCGGTGGCCGGCTTCGGCCCGAAGGAGGTGGACTTGCGCGGCATGGTGACGCCCTGTTCGGCCAGCCGTCTCACCACCGACTCCCGGACCGGGTGCAGCAGGACGGCGGTGCCGCCGGTGCGCGCGGCCTCCTGCTCGGCGGCCACCGCGGTGTGCAGGTAGCCGATGTCGTCCGGGCCGTCGGGGACGTGCCAGGTGTGGTCCAGCAGGGTGGCGTGCAGGACGGTGGCGTCCAGGTGGCGCCACTCCTCGGGCCGGCCCTGCGGCACGGTGGCGTCGAGCAGGGACTCCTCGGGCTCGCCGAGCAGCCAGTAGACGCCGTCGCCGCCGGTGAGGACGAAGCCGTTGCCGCCGTGCCGCTTCTGCTCGGCGAGGGCCTGGAGCGCGGCGGACAGCGGCCCGGGGACCTCCTTGACCTTCCACTGGTCGCCGAGCCGCTCCAGTGCCTCGGCCACCGGCAGCCGGTACAGCACGCGGTGGATGGCGCGAACGCGCAGCGGGTAGCGGGCGGTGTCCACCAGGAGCACCAGGCCGCGGTCCCAGGGGCTGCGCGGCAGGTGGCGGTGCTCGCGCTGGAGGCGCAGGTACATCTCCCAGCGGTGGTGGCCGTCGGCGATCAGCGCCCGGCAGGTGGCGAGGTCGCGGCTGATCCCGGCGATCTCGGCGGGGTCGGTGACCGCCCACAGCCGGTGATGGGTGCCGTCGCTGGTGGCGGTGGAGAGCAGCGGCTCGCGCTCGACCGTCCGTTCGATCACGCCGGAGGCGCCGCCGTTGCCCCGGTAGGTGAGCAGCAGCGGTTCCAGGTTGGCCCGGGTGGTGCGCATCAGGCCGACCCGGTCGGCGACGGGCCGCGGCATCACGTCCTCGTGCGGGAGCACCACGCCGCCCTCGCGGCCGCTCACCGCGAGGGCGCCGATCAGGCCGCGCTGGAGCAGTTCGGGGGAGTCGTCGGTGGCCGGCACCCGTTGCTCGTAGACGTAGAGCGCGGGCTCGGGGTCGGCGGCCAGGACGCCCTCGCGCTGCCAGGCGGCCAGGAGCCGGGCGGCGTGCCGGTAGCGGGTGTCGCGGTCGGGGCGGTCGCCGGCGTCCTCGGGCTCGGGCCTGGGAAGGATCAGCCGGACCACGTTGTGCGGGTCGGCGGTCTCCAGGTCGAGCCGGCGGCCCGGATCCACGACGTCGTACGGCGGGGACATCACCGCGGCCAGGGCGCCGACCCGGTCGGGGACGTAGCGCAGGCCGCGGAAGGGGGACAGGGACAGGCCGGCGGTGGCGACGTGCCCGGGATCACCGGGGCCGCCCTCGGGAGTCTCGACTCCGTCTTCTGCACTGGGTGTGCTCATTCTGGGCATCGTAACCGGGTACGCGTTGTTGAGAGATCGGAATGCCCGTGCCGAGTCGTGGGCCGGGTGTGCGACCGAGGGCGAGGTACGGCATGGACGACGGGCAGGAACGGGTGGACGGCGGCGGCCCGGTCGAGTCGGGCGGACCGGTCGGGCCGGTCGGTGCCACCCGCGGGGATGCTCCGGCCGGCGGCGTGCCGGGCCGTGCACCGGGCGACGAAGCACCGGGCGGTGACGCAGGGGTCGGCGGCGCCGGGGGCGGCGGCACCGGAGCCGGAGGGGTGCCGCGGCAGAGCCGTTCCGGGGAGCCCGCCGGGGACGTGTACGACTGGTTCCGCCGGGGTGCCCAGCTGCTCGCCCAGGGGCATCCGGCGGCCGCCGAGCAGCTGCTCGCCCGGGCGGTGGCGGCCGAGCCGCACTCGCGCAGCATCCGGGAGGCGTTGGCGCGCGCCCAGTTCGACGCGGGCTCGTACGCGGCGGCCCTGGGGAACTTCCGCGCCGTGGCGCTCGCCGACCCGGCGGACGACTACGCTCAGTTCGGGTGGGGCGTCGCGGCGGCCCGGCTGGGCGATTTCGAGACCTCCGCCGAGCACCTGGCGCTGGCCGTGGCGATGCGGCCGGAGAGCGACCACTACCGGCAGGCGCTGCGGCAGACCCGCGCGACCCTGGCGGCCCGGGCCGGGGCGTACGGCCCGCTGCTGCCGGGAGCACCCGGGTACGCGGCGCCCCCGGCGGGTGCCGAGGGCCCGGCCGGAGGGTCGGCGGACGACGCAGGCGCGGGCAACGGTGCCGACAGCGGCGCCTGACCGGTCGGTGCGAGGACCGGCCGCACGCCGTGACGGAAGCCGTGGCGGACTCCGTGACGGACGAGTGACGGAAACCGTGGCGGACCAGTGACGGACGCCGTGACAGGCTCCGCCACGCACGAGTGACGGAAGCCGCGCCGCACGAGGACGTGCGGCGTGGACGACGCAGTGAACGACGACGCAGTGAATGAGGTAGCGCAGCCATGACCGAGACGGCCACCCCCGTGCGACGGACCGCCCCCGGCGGCAGCGAGCGGCCGCTGACCGACGCGTACGACACCGCGCTGCTGGACCTGGACGGCGTGGTCTACGCGGGCGCGCACGCGATCGAGCACGCGGTGGACGCGCTGGACGCCGCCCGCACGGCCGGGATGCGGCTCGCCTACGTGACCAACAACGCCTCCCGCCCGCCGCGGGTGGTGGCCGAGCACCTGACCGAGCTGGGCGTCCCGGCCGCGCCGGCCGACGTGATCAACTCGGCCCAGGCCGCCGCCCGGCTGGTCGCCGAGAAGGTGCCGGCCGGCTCGAAGGTGCTGGTCGTGGGTGGGCTCGGACTGGAGGAGGCGCTGGCCGAGCTGGGGCTGGTCGCGGTCCGCTCGTTGGCCGACGGCCCGCTCGCGGTGGTCCAGGGCTTCGACCCCTCGGTGGGGTGGACGGACCTGGCGGAGGCCTCGTACGCCGTGCAGAGCGGTCTGCCGTGGGTGGCGTCCAACCTGGACCTGACGGTGCCGAGGGCCCGTGGCATCGCGCCCGGCAACGGCACCCTGGTGGCGGCGGTGCGGGCGGCGACCGGGGTGGAGCCGGAGGTGGCTGGCAAGCCGCTGCCGCCGATGCACCGGGAGACCGTGCTGCGTACCGGTGCGGAGCGTCCGCTGGTGGTCGGGGACCGGCTGGACACCGACATCGAGGGCGCGTTCAACGGCGGGGTGGACAGCCTGCTGGTGTTCACCGGGGTGACCACGCCGGAGCTGCTGCTGGCGGCCCCGGTCGAGCACCGGCCGACCTACCTGGCCGCAGACCTGCGCGGACTGCTCGTCCCCCACCCCGCGGTGGCGGCCGTGGACGGCGGCTTCGGGTGCGGCGGCTGGGTCGCGGGCGTCGAGGCCGGTGTGCTGCGGCTGTCCGGGGCGGGGGACCGCTGGGACGGCCTGCGGGCGCTGTGCGCGGCGGCGTGGACGGTGCTGGACGCGGGCGGCGCGCCGGTGGACGGCCGCAAGGCGCTGGCCGATCTGGGGTTCTGAGAACAGGTCGGCGGTCGACCCGGGGCCGCCCTCGGCAGCGCCGGGTCCGACGGCCGGGTCCGAGGGCCGGGTCCGAGGGCCGAATCCGGGCCGAATCCGGGACGGGCCCGGCGGCCGAACCCGGGACCGGTTCGGCGGCCCGGCTCAGAGCAGGGTGCGCAGTCGCAGCAGGTCGCGGAAGCCCGCCTCCAGCCTGACCCGGCCGCTCGCCCAGGCGGAGGCGAAGCCGAGCCGCCCGCCGACCAGTGCGACCAGGTCGTCGCTGGTCATGGTGAGCCGGATCTCCGCCTTCCCGGCCGGGGCGCCGGGGGAGACCACCACGTCCTGGATCCGGCCGTCGCGCAGTCGCCCGGTGAAGGTCAGGTCGAGGTCGGTGATCCGGCAGCTGAGCGAACGGTCGAGGGCCGCGGCCTTGCGGACGTCGCCGGTGGACTTCGCCATGTTCCGGCTGAGCTGCTCCAGTGCCTCCCGGCACTCCTCGGCGTTCGCCACGGGCGGCTCCCTCCCCCGGTCGCTACGGTGCTGACTGCGGGCCACGGTACCTCAGGCGGGTTTTGGCGGTAGCGTCGTCCGTGGGGTGCCCGGACGTCGTCCGTGGGGTGCCCGGAACGGCCCGGGTAGTGAGGGCGACGGAGCGACGCACGTACGCGATTGGGAGGCACCCGGATGCTGCCGAGGACGGTTCGGGGAGTGGTGGAGACCGCCGCCGGAGTGGTCGAGGAGGTCGGCAAGCTGGTCGTCGGGACGGCGACCTCGATCCTGGAGAAGGCCGGGGTGGACGTCGCGGGGGTCGAGCGCCGGCTGGGCGGCCAGTTCCCGCCGTCGGTGGAGACCTTGCAGACCCTGGCCGGGGAGGCGGTCACCGCCGGGCGCGCCGGGGTGGACCTGGCGGTCGGTGTGGCGCGCAACGAGGCGGAGAAGGTCTTCGAGAAGGTCGGCGACCAGGTGACCAAGGTCGGCGTGGTGCTGGCGTACCTGGAGACCAAGCTGCGCGAGGTCGAGGAGGAGGCCCCGGCGGCCGGGTCCGGGCCGGGGTCGTACGAGGCCGAGGAGCCGGTGCCGGCGCCGCGGGCCGGTGACCTGTTCGGGCGCGGCTGGGAGTTCGAGGAGGAGCGCTCGGCGGTCCCGGCGACGGGGGAGCCGATAGTCGCCGAGCGGGTGGAGGTGGACGAGCCGGTCGAGGTCGATCCACCGGTTCCGCCCGTGTCCCGGGCCGCCCCGGTCCCGCCGGAGGCGCCCGCGGCCGGGGTGAGTTCCGCCGGGGAGGGCCCGGCGAAGAAGGGCCCGGCCGAGGGGAGCACGGCCGGGGAGAGCGCCGCCGGGGAGAGTCCGGCGAAGAAGAGCGCCGCCAAGAAGAGCACGCCGAGGAAGAGCACGGCCGAGAAGCCGGCGACGAAGGGGACGGCCGGGAAGGGGACGGCCGGGAAGGGGACGGCCGGGAAGGGGACGGCCGGGAAGGGGACGGCCGGGAAGGCCACCGCGAAGAAGAGGACGACGACCGTCAAGAAGACCGCCACCGCCAAGCAGACCGAGGCCCGGTCCGAGGCCGCCACCCGGTCCGGGACGCCCGCGAAGCGTGCCGCGACCAGGAAGACCACCGTCCGCAAGGCCACCAGCACGAAGAAGCCCGATGCCCGGGACGAGTGAACCGCCCGAGTCCGTCCGGGACGCCGGGGCGTCGGACATGATCGCCCCCGTGGAGCCGCTGGGCGTCGAGCCGGTCCTCACCAGCCACCCCGGAGTGGACGCCGGCCTGGCCCGGCTGGAGGCTCTGGACGGGGTCCCGGCCGAGGCACACGTCGCGGTGTACGAAGATGTTCACCAGCGGCTGGTCGACACACTGGCCGCGCTCGATCAGGAATGACCCGCAGGATCCGTAGGAGCTGAACACCAGTGGCAGTGGCACGACGCCGACTCGACGCGGAACTGGTCCGCCGCAAGCTGGCCCGATCGCGTGAGCACGCGTCCGAGCTGATCGCGGCCGGCCGGGTGACCGTCGGCGGCACCACCGCGACCAAGCCGGCCACCCAGGTGGAGACCTCGGCGGCGGTCGTGGTGGCCAAGGACGACAACGACCCCGACTACGTCTCGCGCGGCGGCCACAAGCTCGCCGGCGCGTTCGCGGCCTTCGTGCCGCAGGGCCTGGTGGTCGAGGGCCGCCGGGCGCTGGATGCGGGCGCCTCCACCGGCGGCTTCACCGACGTGCTGCTGCGGGCCGGGGCCGCGCGGGTGCTGGCGGTGGACGTCGGGTACGGGCAACTGGCCTGGTCGCTGCAGAGCGACGACCGGGTCACCGTGATGGACCGCACCAATGTGCGCGAGCTGACTCCGGACCTGATCGGCGGCACCCCGGTGGACCTGGTGGTGGGCGACCTGTCGTTCATCTCGCTGGGCCTGGTGCTCCCGGCCCTCGCCTCCTGCGCGGCCGGGGACGCCGACCTGGTGCTGATGGTCAAGCCCCAGTTCGAGATCGGCAAGGAGCGTCTGGGCAGCGGTGGTGTGGTGCGCAGCCCGCAGCTGCGCGCCGAGATGGTGCGCCAGGTCGCGGGGCAGGCGTGGGAGCTCGGGCTGGGCGTGCGCGCGGTCACCGCGAGCCCCCTGCCGGGGCCGTCCGGCAACGTCGAGTACTTCCTCTGGCTGCGCCGGGACGCCCCGCAGCTGGACCCCGCGGAGGCGGACCGGGCCGTGGCGGAGGGGCCCCGGTAGGGTGCCTTGCGAGCGTCCGGCCCGTCATGCCGTATGGCGCGGCCGCACCGGGGCCAAGGGCGACCCGACAGGCGTTAGGGAGAGGGCAGCGGCATGAGCGATGAAGAACGTACGGTCTTCCTGATCGCGCACACCGGCCGGGAGGCGGCGCTGCGCAGCGTCGAGGCCCTGGTGCACGGGCTGCTGAAGGCGGGTCTTCGGATCAGACTGCTGGAGGCCGAGGCGGTCGACCTGGACCTGCCGGAGGGCGTCGAGAAGGTGGCGGAGGGCCCCGGGGCGGCGGACGGCTGCGAGCTGATCCTGGTGGCCGGCGGGGACGGGACGCTGCTGCGCGGGGCGGAGCTGGCGCGCTCGCACGGGCTGCCGATGCTCGGGATCAACCTGGGCCGGGTGGGCTTCCTCGCCGAGGCCGAGCGGGACGACCTGGCCGTGGTGGTGGAGCGGGTGGTGGACGCCGACTACGAGGTCGAGGAGCGGATGACGATCGATGTCATCGTCCGCACCAACGGCGATGTGGTCCACGAGGACTGGGCGCTGAACGAGGCCTCGATCGAGAAGGCGGCGCGGGAGCGGATGCTGGAGGTGGTGACCGAG
Organism: Kitasatospora sp. NPDC057738; assembly: GCF_042798815.1. NCBI lineage: Bacteria > Bacillati > Actinomycetota > Actinomycetes > Kitasatosporales > Streptomycetaceae > Kitasatospora > Kitasatospora sp. NPDC057738. The sequence continues at coordinate 6,789 of NZ_JBHVJT010000038.1, forward strand.
GTGGACGGCCGTCCGGTCTCCAACTTCGGCTGTGACGGCGTGGTGTGCGCGACGCCGACCGGCTCCACCGCGTACGCGTTCTCCGGCGGCGGGCCGGTGGTGTGGCCGGAGGTGGAGGCGCTGCTGATGGTGCCGATCTCCGCGCACGCGCTGTTCGCCCGCCCGCTGGTGACCTCGCCGGAGTCGGTGCTGGCGGTCGAGGTGCAGCCCAAGACCCCGCACGGTGTGCTCTGGTGCGACGGGCGGCGTTCGGTCGAACTGCCCGCCGGGGCGCGGGTGGAGGTCCGCCGGGGCCGGACTCCGGTGCGGCTGGCGAGGCTGCACCGGGCGCCGTTCACCGACCGGCTGGTGGCCAAGTTCGCGCTGCCGGTGACGGGTTGGCGCGGCCGGGCCGACCACTGCTAGCACCTCCCGGCAGGAGGCCGGCGGACGGGCAGGCCGGCGGGCGGCCGGCCGGCCGCGGCTCGTCCGGATGTGCCGAGGCCGGTGCGCGCCAGGGGCTTTCGCCTGTCCCGGGGCCGCGCACCGGCCGATCGCAGGCCGCTGGCGGACCGTCAGACCGCCAGCGGCTGGGCCTCGTCGGCCGGTTCGAGCCGCCCGTCGGCCGCCGCCTGGGCGGCCAGGGCGGCGAGGCGTTCGACGGCGGCGGGGACGGTCGCGGCGGGCACGGTGACCGGGAGGCGGATGTGGTGCTCGAAGGCGCCGTTCGAGCCGAAGCGATTGCCCGAGGCGATCCGGACCCCGCCGCGCTCCCCGGCCCGGGCCAGCGCGGCGCCGGACAGGCCGCCGGTGGAGACCCACAGCGAGAGACCGCCGGTCGGCACGGTGAAGCTCCAGTCGGGCAGCCGTTCGGGCAGGGCGGCGGCGAAGGCCCGCGCGGTGGCCCGCAGCCGGGTCAGCTGGTGCTCCCGGACGTCGGGCAGCAGTTCGCCCAGCAGTTCGGCGGCGATCAGCTGGTCCAGCACCGGGGTGCCGACGTCGCTGTAGACCCGCTCGGTGGCCAGGCGGCGCACCAGCGCCGGCGCGGCCCGGACCCAGCCGATCCGCAGACCGCCCCAGAGCAGCTTTCCGGCCGAGCCGACGGTGACCACCTGGGCGGAGCGGTCCAGTGCGGCCATGGGTCGCGGCAGCGGGGCGGAGGGCGGGACGCCCCAGCCGAGTTCGGCGGTGGTCTCGTCCGCCAGCACGATGCTTCCGGCGGCCCGGGCGGCGGCCAGCAGTTCGCGGCGCTGCTCCTCGTCGATCAGGGTGCCGGTCGGGTTGTGGAAGTCCGGGATCAGGTAGGCGACCTTGGGGCCGGCGCCGCGCAGCACCCGCCGCCACTCGTCGAGGTCCCAGGCGGGCCGCGGAGTCCAGGCGTACGGCACCGGGACCAGGCGCGCGCCGGCCAGCCGCAGCGCCTGCAGGGTGTTCGCGTAGCTGGGCGCCTCGACGGCGACCCGGTCGCCGCGGCCGATCAGGGCCCGCTGGAGCAGGTGCAGGGCGCCCATGGCGCCGGTGGTGATCAGGATCTGGTCGGGGGTGGTGGGCAGTCCGCGCTCGGTGAAGCGGCGGGCGACGGCCTCGCGCAGCACCGGGACGCCGGTGGGGTAGTGGCCGTGCCCGGCGGCGTAGTGCGGCAGCTGTTCGACGGCCCGGGCGGCGGCCTGGCCGACCCAGGGCTGGGGGGCGGGCGGGGCGGCGACGCCGAGGTCCAGCATGCGGCTCTGCTCGTCCGGCGGGACGGGGTGCAGGGCCTCGCTGGGTGGCGGGGCGCCCTCGGGCAGGGCGGTCCAGCTGCCCGCGCCGCGCCGGCTGCGCAGGTAGCCGTCGCCGCGCAGGGTCTCGTACGCGGTGGCGACGGTGGTGCGGCTCATCGCGAGGGCGGTGGCCAGCTCGCGTTCGGCGGGCAGCCGGGCGCCGACCGGCAGCCGGCCCTCGGTGACCAGCAGCCGGATCTGCCCGGCCAGGGTGCGGTAGGCGGGGCGGCGGGCGGCGGCCGGCTCGGGGAGCCGGGCGGTGGCGAGCAGTCGCGCCAGGGCGGGCGGGGTGACGGTGGTGTGCCAGTCGACCATGGCTGAATAAGTCCACTTGCTAGAGATTGGCCCTGGAGAAGGCCGCTTTGGACTGGCCATCATGGCAGGGCGGCCGTGCCGGCCGCCACCACCGGGTGCCCCGGTGGTGCAGCACCACCGCAGGAGCACGCCTTGGCCACCACGACCACACCGGCATCGGCCGCCACCACCACCCCCGCACCGGCCGCCGGGCGGAGCCTCGCCGTCCGGGTGTTCGGCGACACCCACGCCCTCGGCCGCCGGATACCGCAGCTGTTCGCCGGCCTCGTCCTGTACGGCGTGAGCATGGCGCTGATGCTCCGCTCCGGCCTCGGCCTCGACCCCTGGGACGTCCTGCACCAGGGCCTGCAGCGCACCGTCGGGCTGTCGGTCGGCGCCTGGGTGACGATCTGCGGGGCCCTCGTCCTGCTGCTGTGGATCCCGCTGCGCCAGCGCCCCGGCCTGGGCACCGTCGCCAACGTGCTGCTGATCGGCGCGGCCATGGACCTCACCCTGCGGGTCGTCGGCGGCCCCGGCGCCCTGCCCGTCCGGATCGCGCTGTCGGCCGGGGCGATCGTCCTCAACGGCCTGGCCACCGGCCTCTACATCGGCGCCCGGCTCGGCCCCGGCCCGCGCGACGGCCTGATGACCGGCCTGCACCGGCGCACCGGCCGTTCGCTGCGACTTCTCCGGACCGGCATCGAGGTGACGGTCCTCACCGCCGGTGTGCTGCTCGGCGGCACCGCCGGGGTCGGCACCGTCGCGTACGCGCTGGCCATCGGCCCGATGGCGCAGCTCTTCCTGCGCTGGTGCACCGTGCCGGTGGCCGCCGAGGACTCCCGGAAGGGATGAACTTCCGGGCACGGAGTTGCCGCGCGCCGTTGTCGTTCGTCGCGCGCCGGGGGCGGAACCTCGTAAGGTCGTCTCCGTGTTGGACGAGATGCGGATACGGGATCTTGGGGTCATCGACGACGCGGTGGTCGAACTCGCCCCCGGCTTCACCGCCGTGACCGGTGAGACCGGCGCCGGAAAGACCATGGTCGTGACGAGCCTGGGCCTGCTGCTCGGCGGCCGCGCCGACCCGGGCCTGGTGCGCAACGGCACCGGACGCGCCGTCGTGGAGGGCCGGCTGGAGCTGCCCGCCGACTCCCCGGCGGCGGCCCGCGCGATCGAGGCGGGGGCCGAACTGGACGACGGCGCGCTGCTGATCAGCCGGACCGTCTCCGCCGAGGGCCGCTCCCGGGCGCACGTCGGCGGCCGGTCCGTCCCGGTCGGGCTGCTCGCCGAGCTCGGCGAGGACCTGATCGCCGTGCACGGCCAGACCGACCAGCAGCGCCTGCTGCGCCCGGCCCGCCAGCGCGGCGCGCTGGACCGGTACGCGGGCGCCTCGGTGGCCGGGCCGCTGGCCCGCTACCGGGAGACCTACCGCGTCCTGCGCGAGGTCTCCGCGACCCTGGAGGAGCTGACCACCCGGGCCCGCGAGCGCGCCCAGGAGGCCGATCTGCTGCGCTTCGGCCTGGACGAGATCGCCGCCGCCGAACCGGTGGCCGGCGAGGACGCGGAGCTGGCCGCCGAGGCCGAGCGGCTCGGCCACGCCGACGCGCTGTCCTCCGCCGCGACCCTCGCCCACGCCGCCCTGGCCGGCGACCCGGTCGACCCGGAGGCGCTGGACGCGGGCACCCTGCTCGCCCAGTCCCGCCGGGCCCTGGACGCCGTGCGCCACCACGACGAGCGGCTGGCCGCCCTGGCCGACCGCCTCAACGAGGTCGGCTACCTGCTCGCCGACGTGGCCGGCGACCTGGCCGGCTACGCGGACGACCTGGACGCCGACCCGGTGCGCCTGTCCGCCGTCGAGGACCGCCGGGCCGTACTGGCCCAGCTGCTGCGCAAGTACGGCGGCGAGGAGAACTCGCTCGCCGAGGTGATCGCCTGGGCCGAGGCCGGGGCGGTGCGGCTCGCCGAACTCGACGGCGACGACGACCGGATCGACGAGCTGGGCGCCCGGGAGACCGAGCTGCGGGCCGAGCTGGCCGAGCTGGCCGCCGAGGTCTCGCGGGCCCGGCACGCCGCGGCCGGACGGTTCGCCGACGCGGTCTCCGCGGAACTCGCCGAACTGGCCATGCCGCACGCCCGGGTGACCTTCTCGATCGGCCAGGTCGACGACCTGGCCGGGATCGAGGTCGGCGGGCGCACCGTCGCCTACGGTCCGCACGGCGTGGACGAGGTGGAGGTGCTGCTGGCCCCGCACCCGGGCGCCCAGCCGCGCCCGATCGCCAAGGGCGCCTCCGGCGGTGAGCTGTCCCGCGTGATGCTCGCCGTCGAGGTGGTCTTCGCGGGCGCCGACCCCGTCCCCACCTACCTGTTCGACGAGGTGGACGCGGGCGTCGGCGGCAAGGCCGCGGTCGAGATCGGCCGCCGGCTGGCCAAGCTGGCCGAGTCCGCCCAGGTCGTGGTGGTCACCCACCTCCCGCAGGTCGCCGCGTTCGCCGACCGGCACCTGGTGGTGGTGAAGACCAACGACGGCACCGTGACCCGCAGCGGCGTCAAGGTGCTGAACGACGAGGAGCGGGTGCGCGAACTCTCCCGGATGCTGGCCGGCCTGGAGGACTCGGAGCTGGGCCGCGCCCACGCCGAGGAGCTGTTGGCCGCCGCGCGGGCCCCGCGCCGCCGGTAGCCGGCGCCGGCGGCCCCCTCGGACACCGGCGACGCGCCCCGGTGGCGCCGACTGTCCAAGAGGGCCGCCGACCTGGCATGGTGGCGCCTGGACAACTGGCTTTCCAGCCCCGAGCGCCGCCGGGCGGGCAATCCTCGCGAGGCGGCGCGCGAACCTGATCGAGTCGGATGCGAGACGACGTGGACCATTCCGCCGCCCGGGCCACCGCGGCCGTCCCCGAACCGGGGCAGCTGCACGTGGTACTCGTCCTGGCCGCCAGCACCGGCGGCATCGGTGCGCACGTGCGCTCCCTGGCCCAGGGCCTGGTCGCGCACGGAGTGAACGTCACGGTCTGCGCGCCGGCCGGCGCGGACGCGCTGTTCGGCTTCTCCCGCACGGGTGCCCGGTTCCACACCGTCGACATCACCCCCACCGCGGGTGCCCGCAGCGACGCCACCGCGATCGGCGAGCTGCGCCGGGCCTTCACCGGCGCCGACGTGGTGCACGCCCACGGGCTGCGCGCCGGGCTGCTGTCCGACCTGGCGCTGCGCACCGCCGGCCGCTTCCCGGGCCTGCGCCCGGAGACCCCGCTGGTGGTCACCTCGCACCACGCGCTGCTGGCCACCGGGATGGAGCGCCGGCTGCAGCGGCTGATGGAGCGCCGGGTGGCGCGCGCCGCCGACCTGGTTCTCGGCGCCTCCTCCGACCTGGTCGCCCGGGCCCGCGAACTGGGCGCCACCGACGCCCGGCTGGGCCCGGTGGCGGCCCCGCCGATGCCCGACGGGCAGCTCGCCCGCACCGAGGCCCGTACCGCGCTGCTCGGTGCGGACCCGGACCGCCCGCTGGTGCTGGCGGTCGGCCGGCTCGTCCCGCAGAAGGCCTTCGGAGTGCTGCTGGACGCCACCCGGGAGCTGTCCGCGCTGGACCCGGAGCCGCTGGTGCTGCTCGCCGGGGACGGCCCGGAGGCGGGCGTGCTGCGCGAGCGGACGGCCGCGGAGAAGCTGCCGGTGCGGTTGCTCGGCTACCGCACCGACGTGCCCGACCTGCTGGCCGCCGCCGACGTGGTGGTGATCTCCAGCCGCTGGGAGGCCCGCTCGCTGGTGGTGCAGGAGGCGATGCGGGCCGGCGTGCCGGTGGTCGCCACCGCCGTCGGCGGCATCCCCGAACTGGTCGGCGACGCCGCCGTACTGGTGCCCCCCGGCGACCCGGAGGCGCTCGGTCGCGCGGTGCGCGCCCTGCTGGCCGACCCGGCCCGCCGCGAGCAGCTGGTGGCGGCGGGCCGGCAGCAGGCCGAGACCTGGCCGGACGAGGCCGCCACCGTCGCCCAGGTGCTCAGCACCTACGACGAGCTGGTGCAGCGCGGCTAGACCGCTTCCGGACGGAGGCCCGCTGGACGGTGGCCCGCTAGACGGTGGCCCGCTCGACCCGGTCGGCGGCCGGGCCGTCCGGCTGGGCGGACAGGTACGCGGCGCCGCAGGCGGTCAGCCGCAGCGCGGTGTCGATCAGCGGGACGTGGCTGAAGGCCTGGGGGAAGTTGCCGACCTGGCGCTTGAGCCGGGGGTCCCACTCCTCGGCGAGCAGGCCCAGGTCGTTGCGCAGCGCCAGCAGCCGGTCGAACAGTTCGCGGGCCTCCTGCACCCGGCCGATCATGGCGAGGTCGTCGGCCAGCCAGAACGAGCAGGCCAGGAAGGCGCCCTCGTGGCCGGAGAGGCCGTCGACGTTGTTGCCGCTCTCGTCGTGGGTCGGGTAGCGCAGGACGAAGCCGTCCTCGGTGGACAGTTCGCGCTGGATCGCCTCGATGGTGCCGATGACGCGCTTGTCGTCCGGGGGCAGGAAGCCGACCTGGGGGATCAGCAGCAGCGAGGCGTCCAGCTCCTTGCCGCCGTAGTACTGGGTGAAGGTGTTGCGCTCCGGGTCGTAGCCCTTCTCGCAGACGTCCGCGTGGATCAGCGCGCGCAGCGCGCGCCAGCGCTCCAGATGGCCAGGGGTGGGCTCGTCCTCGGGGGTCTGCTCCAGCAGCTTGATGGTCCGGTCGACGGCGACCCAGGCCATCACCTTGGAGTGGACGAAGTGCCGGCGCGGGCCGCGGACCTCCCAGATGCCCTCGTCCGGCTCCTGCCAGTGCTCCTCCAGGTAGTCGATCAGGCGCAGCTGGAGGTGGTGGGCGTGGTCGTTGCGGACCAGGCCGGTCATGTGGGCCAGGTGCAGGGCCTCGACGACCTCGCCGTAGACGTCGAGCTGGAGCTGTCCGGCGGCGCCGTTGCCGACCCGGACGGGCTGGGAGCCCTCGTAGCCGGGCAGCCAGTCCAGCGAGGACTCGGTGAGCTCGCGCTCGCCGGCGATGCCGTACATGATCTGGAGGTTCTCCGGGTCGCCGGCCACCGCGCGCAGCAGCCACTCGCGCCAGGCGCGGGCCTCCTCGCGGTAGCCGGTGCGCAGCAGGGAGGAGAGGGTGATGGCGGCGTCGCGCAGCCAGGTGTAGCGGTAGTCCCAGTTGCGTTCGCCGCCGATGTCCTCGGGCAGGGAGGTGGTGGGGGCGGCGACGATGCCGCCGGTGGGGGCGTAGGTGAGGCCCTTGAGGGTGATCAGGGAGCGGATCACGGCCTCGCGGTAGGGGCCCTGGTAGGTGCACTGGTCGGCCCACTCGTGCCAGAAGTCGGCGGTGGCGTCGAGCATCCCCTCGGCGTCCGGGGGCCTGGGCGGGTCGAGGTGGGAGGCCTGCCAGGTGAGGGCGAAGGCGATCCGCTCGCCGGCGGTGACGGTGAAGTCGGCGTAGGTGGTGAGGTCGCGGCCGTAGGTCTCGGCCTCGCCGTCCAGCCAGACCGAGTCGGGGCCGGCGACGGCGACGGTGCGGTGGCCGCCGTCGGCCTGTTCGACGCGGTGCACCCAGGGCACGATGCGGCCGTAGGAGAAACGCATCCGCACGGCCGAGCGCATCCGCACGGTGCCGGTGACGCCCTCGACGATCCGGATCACCTGGGGGACGGCGTCCTTGCCGGCCAGCGGGCGCGGCGGCATGAAGTCGATCACCCGGACGGTGCCGCCTTCGGTGTCCCACTCCTGCTCCAGGACCAGCGAGTCGCCCCGGTAGCGGCGGCGGTCGGCGGGCACGGCGGGGGCGGCGGCGGTGGGCGGGGGCACCCGCAGGTCGGCGGTGTCGGCGACGCGGGCCCGGCCCGTGTCGGCGGGGGGCGTGGCGGCGGCCGGCGCGGGGACCTCGGTCAGGACGGCCTCGGCCGGGCCGATCCGCCAGAAGCCGTGTTCATCGGTGCCGAGCAGGCCGGCGAACACGGCCGGCGAGTCGAAGCGGGGAAGGCAGAGCCAGTCCACCGCCCCGTCCCTGCTGACCAGGGCAGCGGTCTGCATGTCCCCGATGAGTGCGTAGTCCTCGATACGGCCGGCCACGTGGATCTCCAGTTCGCAATGTGGTCAGGGCATCGGCGAGCGGAGGGAGCGAGCGGTCTGCGGGGCCGGAGGTCCACCCCGGGACGTCCGGCCTGCCGGGGGTGGTGGCAGGCCTTGCTGGAGTGTCCGCGGGGCTCGGTCGAGCCCCTGGAGTGGGTGGGGATGGGCTGGAATACGGGGAGGTCCGGTCGCGCATCGGGGACCGGGAGTGTCCTGACCCTCCCACGCCCTCCGCGTGCTCGTGCTGTCGGCGATGCGTCCGAGCAGCTTACGACGGACGAAAGGGGCGAAGCACGCGGGCGCAGCCCGGTGTGGCGCCGCAATTCGGCGGAAATGCCGTGCATCGCGAGGGCGCGGCGCAGGATGGTCCGGAAGGATCACCTCCGGCTGGTCCGGCCGGATGAGCCGCGATGGTCCGGACGGATACCGCGCTCTGGCCCGGTCCGGCGGGTTGTGCGACCGGTGTGAAATCTGTGGCGCGTGATGCGCCGGTGGTGCGCCCCGCGCGCGCCCCCGGAACGGCGCGCGCGGCCCGGAACGGCGTTCGGGTCCGGTCGCTGATACCCTGGTATCCCGTGGACCGGCGGGATCAAACGCCCCGGACCAGCCGAACCGACGACCCAACGAGCGCCGCGCACCGAGCCGGCCTCCGTCGCCCGGCGAACCCCGAGCCTCCCGCCCACGTCTGCTTCGACACGCGACCCACGGGAGCCCCCTCTTGGCACAGCCCCATTCCGGCAAGGCAGCGAACGGCCGCGCCGTGACGACCAAGCACCTCTTCGTCACCGGGGGTGTCGCCTCTTCTCTCGGAAAGGGGCTCACCGCCTCCAGCCTCGGCGCGTTGCTCAAGGCCCGCGGCCTGCGCGTGACGATGCAGAAGCTCGACCCGTACCTCAACGTGGACCCGGGCACCATGAACCCGTTCCAGCACGGTGAGGTGTTCGTCACCGACGACGGCGCCGAGACCGACCTGGACATCGGCCACTACGAGCGGTTCCTGGACACCAACCTGCACGGCTCGGCGAACGTCACCACCGGCCAGGTGTACTCGACCGTCATCGCCAAGGAGCGCCGCGGCGAGTACCTGGGCGACACCGTCCAGGTCATCCCGCACATCACCAACGAGATCAAGTCCCGGATCCGCCGGATGGCGACCGAGGACGTCGACGTGGTGATCACCGAGGTCGGCGGCACCGTCGGTGACATCGAGTCGCTGCCGTTCCTGGAGGCCGTCCGCCAGGTCCGCCACGAGGTCGGCCGGGACAACGTGTTCTTCGTGCACGTCTCCCTGCTGCCGTACATCGGCCCCTCGGGCGAGCTGAAGACCAAGCCCACCCAGCACTCCGTCGCCGCGCTGCGCAACATCGGCATCCAGCCCGACGCGATCGTGCTGCGCGCCGACCGCGAGGTCCCGCAGGCGATCAAGCGCAAGATCTCGCTGATGTGCGACGTGGACGAGGAGGCCGTGGTCGCGGCCATCGACGCCAAGTCGATCTACGACATCCCCAAGGTGCTGCACGGCGAGGGCCTGGACGCCTACGTGGTGCGCCGCCTGGACCTGCCGTTCCGCGACGTGGACTGGACCACCTGGGACGACCTGCTGCGCCGCGTCCACGAGCCGCAGCACATCGTCAAGGTCGCCCTGGTCGGCAAGTACATCGACCTGCCGGACGCGTACCTGTCGGTGACCGAGGCGCTGCGCGCCGGCGGTTTCGCCAACAACGCCCGGGTCGAGATCAAGTGGGTCACCTCGGACGACTGCGAGACCCCCGAGGGCGCCCGGGCGCAGCTCGGCGACGTCGACGCGATCTGCATCCCCGGCGGCTTCGGCGACCGCGGCGTCAACGGCAAGGTCGGTGCGATCACCTTCGCCCGCGAGAACAAGGTCCCGCTGCTGGGCCTGTGCCTGGGCCTGCAGTGCGTGGTCATCGAGGCGGCCCGCAACCTGGCCGGCCTGCCGGAGGCCAACTCCACCGAGTTCGACGCCGCCGCCAAGCACCCGGTCATCTCCACGATGGCCGAGCAGCTGGCCATCGTCGACGGCAAGGGCGACCTGGGCGGCACCATGCGCCTGGGCCTGTACCCGGCCAAGCTCGCCGAGGGCTCGATCGTCCGCGAGGTCTACGACGGCGAGCAGTACGTCGAGGAGCGCCACCGCCACCGCTACGAGGTCAACAACTCCTACCGCGCGGACCTGGAGAAGACCGGCCTGGTGTTCTCCGGCCTCTCGCCCAAGGGCGACCTGGTCGAGTACGTCGAGTACCCGCGCGAGGTGCACCCCTACCTGGTGGCCACCCAGGCCCACCCGGAGCTGAAGTCCCGCCCGACCCGCCCGCACCCGCTGTTCGCGGGCCTGGTCAAGGCGGCCATCGAGATCAAGACCGCGGCCTCCGAGTAGTCCCCGGTCGTTGCGGTCGGCTGTCGTCGGCCGCAGTCGTCGACAGCGCTCGTTCACCGGACGGCGGCCCCGCGATTCCCGCGGGGCCGCCGTTCGGCGTTAGATTGTGTCGTACTGACGAAAAGGGGAGAGCGATGGACGAGCAGGGCCGCCAGGGGATCTTCGACGTGGCCGAGGAGTGGGAGGTCCGGGAGAGCGGAACGCCGTTCCAGGGCAAGGTCACCGGGGTGCGCAGCGAGGAGGTCCGGATGCCCGACGGCAGCTGGGCGCGCCGCGACTACCAGACCCACCCCGGCTCGGTCTCGGTGCTCGCCCTGGACGACGAGCAGCGGGTGCTGGTGCTGCGCCAGTACCGCCATCCGGTGCGCCAGCGGCTGTGGGAGCTGCCGGCCGGCCTGCTCGACGTGCCCGGCGAGAACCCGTGGCGCGCCGCGCAGCGCGAGCTGTACGAGGAGGCGTACTGCAAGGCCGGCACCTGGCGGATCCTCGCCGACTACTACACCTCCCCGGGCGGCACCGACGAGGCGCTGCGGATGTTCCTGGCCACCGACCTGGCGCCGGCCGAGGGCGAGCGCTACGCGGCCGAGGGCGAGGAGCAGGAGATCGAGGTCGCCTGGGTGCCGGTGCCGGAGCTGATCCGGCTGATCCAGGCCGGGAAGCTGCACAACCCGACCCTGGTCACCGGCACCCTCGCGGTGCACGCCGCGCTCACCGGCCCGGACGGGCTGGACGCGCTGCGCCCGGCGGACTCGCCCTGGCCGGCCCGTCCCTTCGAGGCCTGAGGCGGTTCCGTCGGGTTCCGGGGCGGCCGGTCGGGCCCCGGGGGCGGGTTGGGCGGGGGGCGGACGGGGCGGGGTGGTCGGTCCGGGTCCGGGGTGGCAGACGGGGGACGAGAGGGCCGGTCGGGGGACGGCCGGCCGCCGTGCGTTGAGTCGTTGGGGTGATTTGCCGATTCGTACGACCGGATGTCACCTCGGCTGAGCCGGACGGTCGAACTACGCTTCGCAGACAGGGCGCCCGTCCCGGGCCGCCTCCGCTGAACTCCGGAGGCTGGGCACCGGATGCCGAGCGTCGGATGCCGAGCGCGTGATGACGTCGGGAGTGGCACGGGTGGCGAGGAAGACGGCGACGATGGACCCCGGCCCCGGCGCGCCCGCCGGGGCCGTCCCGGGCCTTGAGCGGCTGCCGGCCGGGCCCGCGCTGTTCGTCGGGCGGCGCGCCGAGCTGGCCGCGCTGCGGGCGGCCGCCGCCCGCCCGGCGAGCGGACGCTGCCCGGTGCTGGTGCTGGCCGGGCGTCCCGGCTCCGGCCGGACCGTGCTGGCGGCCCGCTTCGCCCGTACCGTCGCCGCCGACTACCCGGACGGCGTGCTGTTCGTACGGCTGTCCGCCCCGGACGGCGGCCGGGTGCCGCCGGCCCGGGCCGCCCGGCTGCTGTTGGAACAGCTCGACCCGCAGGCCGTCGTGCCGCTGCCCGGCGCCGGCGAGGACGGGCGGGACGAACCGGGCTGTGCGGCGCTGCGCGAGGCGCTCGCCGGGCTGCGGGTGCTGCTCGTGCTGGACGACGTCCGGGACGCCGGGCAGGTGTGGCCGCTGCTGACCGACGAGCCCGGCTGCCTGGTGCTCGCCACCACGGCCGGACCGCTCACCGGGATCGAGGACATCGACCCGGTGATCCTCGGCGGGCTGGACCGGCAGGCCTCCGGCGAGCTGCTGGCCGACCTGGTCGGCGGCACCCGGATCTCCTGCGACCCGGTCGGCGGTGCCGACCTGGCCGAGGCCTGCGCCGCCCGGCCGGCCGCGCTGCGGCTGATGGCGGGGTGGCTGCGCGGGAACCCGAAGATCGCGGTCACCGAGGCGGCGCGCGAGCTCAACCGGGTGGTGGGGGAGGAGACGACGATCACGGCGGCTTCGGTGGACCCTGCCGCGGGTGCGGGTGCGGGTGCGGGTGCGGGTGCGGGCGCCGGGGTCGAGGAGAAGGACAGGCAGAAGGAAAAGGAGAGGGAGAAGCAGAGGGAGAAGCAGAAGGGGCCGGGCAGGGCACCGGGGAAGAGGGAAGGGGAGCGGGAGCGGGAGCGGGCGGCGAGGTCCTCCGGGGCCGCTCCGGCCGGGGTCGCCGGGGCTGCTGGTGCCACGGGGGTGATCGGGGCAACAGGGGCGGGCGGGGCGGCGTCGGGTCCGTTGGGCAAGCAGGGGGCCGGCAAGCCCGTCCCGGGGAAGGCGCTCCCGGGGACGGGGACGGGGGCGGCGCCGCAGGGCCGGGCCGGTGAGTCCGCTCCCGGTGCCGGTGCGGCTGTCTCTCGCGGTGCCGGTGCCGGTGCCGGTGCCGCTTCCGCTGCCGCGGCGACGGAGTCGGCCGGTGATCCGGCGGCCTGGGTGAAGCCCGGCCCGGAGCCGGCCGAGCCGGTGCCCGTCCCCGACAACGACCCGCTGCTCGGCGCGTTCACCCTGCTGTACCGCGGGCTGCCGGCCGCCCAGGCGCGGATGCTGCGCACCCTCACCCTGGCCCCGGCGCAGACCGCCGACCCGCGCACCGCCTCCGCGCTGGTCGGTTGCCCGGTACCGGACGCGGCCGTGACGCTGGCCGCGCTCGCCGAGCGGGAGCTGCTCGGCGAGGAGGCGCCGGCCGCCGACGGCACCGCGCGATACCGGGTGCCCGGGCGGCTGTACCCCCGGCTGGTCCGGCTGCGCGAGCAGGAGGACCGGCCCACCGAGACCGAGCTCGCCCGGGCTCGGCTGCTGGAGCGGATGGTCCGGCTCACCGAGTCGGCCCGCGCGCTGCTCGACCCTGCGGTCGGCCCCGTCCCGGAGCCGCTGCCCGCCCCGCTGCGGCTGCGGTCGGCCGCGCACGCCCGCGAGTGGCTGCTCGGCGAGCGGGAGCTGCTGCTCGGCGCGGTGGCCGACGCGATCGGCCAGGGCGACCTGGACGGTTCGGCCGGGCGGCTGGTCACCGCGCTGCTGCGGACGCTGCCGCTGACCGGAGCCGCCGCCCCCACCGACCTCTACCGGCTGCACGAGCTGGTGCTGACCGTCGCCGAGCGCGCAGGCCGGCCCCGCCGGGCCTCGGCCGCGTTGCTCAACCTGGGCGACCTCCAGGCCTCGGCGGGCCGCTGGGAGCCGGCCGCCGTCCACTACCGGGCCGCCCTGGAGCACGCCCGCAGGGCCGACGACGAACCGCTCTGCGCCCGGGCCCTGGAGAGCGCCGCCAACTGTCACCGGGCGCTCGGCGACGCGGTGCGGGCCGCCGACTGGTACGGGCGGGCCCTCGGCCTGCGGCAGGCCCTCGGGGACCACGCCGCCGAGGCCCGGCTGCTGGCCCGGGTGGCCGAGGCGCACACCGCGCAGCGCCGTTTCGACGAGGCCGACCGGGAGTACCGGGCCGCGCTCGCGGTGCTGCGCCGGCTGGGCGACGAGCGGGGCCGGGAGGCCGTCGGCGGGGCCCTCGCGGACCTGCGGGAACGCGTGGATGCCGGGTGGTGATAGGCATTTCGGGGGTATTGTCGAAGATGCCCGGTTGGGACGTCTTTGGCGGGTAAGTCGCAGGGGAAGCCTACGAACCTGCCAATGTGTGCGGGAAAATTATTCACTTTGGAAGGCTGACACGCCGACTGGGCTTCATTACACTCGGACTCAGTCGCGCAGCGATCCCGCCCCGGGCTGCCCCGGAGGCTTCCCCACGTGCGCGTCGCCCACCGGTCTTCTCCGGTCGGGACCCCCATGGCAAGAGGACGTGTTCACCCGTGAAGGTCGGCATCCCCCGCGAGGTCAAGAACCACGAGTACCGCGTGGCCATCACGCCCGCCGGCGTGCATGAGCTGGTCCGTAACGGACACGAGGTCTACATCGAGGACAACGCCGGTGTCGGCTCCTCGATCCCGAACGAGGAGTACGTGGCCGCCGGCGCCACCATCCTCCCCACCGCCGACGAGGTGTGGGCCACCGCCGACCTGCTGCTGAAGGTCAAGGAGCCCATCGCCTCCGAGTACCACCGGCTGCGCAAGGGTCAGACCCTCTTCACGTACCTCCACCTGGCGGCCGACCGGGCCGGCACCGACGCGCTGGTCGCCTCGGGCACCACCGCCATCGCGTACGAGACCGTTCAGCTGTCGAACGGCGCGCTGCCGCTGCTCGCCCCGATGTCCGAGGTCGCGGGCCGCCTGGCCCCGCAGGTCGGCTCGTACCACCTGATGCGCCCGGCCGGCGGCCGCGGCACCCTGCCGGGCGGCGTGCCCGGCACCCACCCGGCCAAGGCCGTCGTCATCGGCGGTGGCGTCTCCGGCTGGCACGCGGCCACCATCGCCGTCGGCATGGGTTACGAGGTGACCCTGCTGGACCGCGACATCAACAAGCTGCGCGAGGCCGACCGCATCTTCGGCACCAAGGTCAAGACCATCGTGTCGAACGCCTTCGAGCTGGAGAAGGCCGTCGTGGAGGCCGACCTGGTCGTCGGTGCCGTGCTGATCCCGGGCGCCAAGGCCCCGAAGCTGGTCACCAACGAGCTGGTCTCCCGCATGAAGCCGGGCTCCGTGCTCGTCGACATCGCCATCGACCAGGGCGGCTGCTTCGAGGACTCGCACGCCACCACGCACGACGACCCGACCTTCACGGTCCACAACTCGGTCTTCTACTGCGTGGCCAACATGCCGGGCGCCGTCCCGAACACCTCCACCTACGCGCTGACCAACGCCACCATGCCGTACGTGCTGGAGCTGGCCAACCGCGGGTGGAAGGAGGCGCTGCGCCGCGACGAGGCGCTCGCCAAGGGCCTGAACGTGCACGAGGGCCAGATCACCTTCCCGGCCGTGGCCGAGGCCTTCGGCCTGGAGTCGGTCTCCCTGGAGAGCGTGCTCGCCTGAACCCCCTGACCGCCCGGCGGTCGTTCGCCCCCGACCCGATCCCTTCGGGCCGGGGGCTTCGCCGTGCCCGTGATCAGCGGGTGGACCGGGCAGGTCGCTCTGTCGTCAATATCTGTCGGTCACGTCACCCGCCCGCAGAAACGTTGGGGCCGGTGACCCTCTCATCCCTTGACAGCAGCCCGCTCGATACTCGACACATCCTGCCCACTACCGTGGATTGTGTTGCTGCGAACGCCTTGAACGGCCTAGAGTCGCAAACCGTCGGCATGCTGCCACGCTGACGAATCGACATAGAGTCCTGGATGACCCAAGGAGGTAAGACGACTTGTGAATGAGTCGACAATTGCTCCCGGGGGTGGTCAGCCAGGACTGGCGGAGCTCACCGCCGGCCAGCCGAGTGAGGAGTCCGGGGCCCGGCAGCCCTCCGTGGGCTCGGCCGAGGTCGGCTCGGTCGCACTCCGTACTTTCGAAGCACGCCAGAACACAGCACAGGTGACCACGGTGACCGATCACGACGCCGACTTGGCGGCCTACGGCCTGGCCTACGGCGAGTTCGCCTACGGCGCCTACGACGACCCGGACGCCGAGTACGAGCCGGACCCGGAGTACGCCGCCACGCTGGCCCCCGACGCCGCGCGGCAGCGCCGCGAGCGGGTCGGCCCCACCGGCCGTCCGCTGCCGTACTTCCCGATCCCCGCGCCGGTCGCCGAGCACGGCCCCGCCCAGATCATCGCCATGTGCAACCAGAAGGGCGGCGTCGGCAAGACCACGTCGACCATCAACCTGGGCGCGGCGCTGGCCGAGTACGGCCGCCGGGTGCTGCTCGTCGACTTCGACCCGCAGGGCGCGCTCTCGGTCGGCCTCGGCGTCAACCCGATGGAGCTCGACGTCACCGTCTACAACCTGCTCATGGAGCGGGGCCTGACGGCCGATGAAGTGCTGCTGAAGACGGCGGTCCCGGGAATGGACCTGCTGCCCTCCAACATCGACCTCTCCGCCGCCGAGGTGCAGCTGGTCAGCGAGGTGGCCCGGGAGTCCGCGCTGGCGCGCGCCCTGAAGCCGCTGCTGCCCGACTACGACTACGTCATCATCGACTGCCAGCCCTCGCTGGGCCTGCTGACGGTCAATGCGTTGACGGCCGCTCACAGCGTGATCGTCCCGCTGGAGTGCGAGTTCTTCGCGCTGCGCGGTGTCGCGCTGCTGACCGAGACCATCGAGAAGGTGTGCGAGCGGCTCAACCCCGAGCTGCGCCTGGACGGCATCCTGGCCACCATGTACGACTCGCGCACCGTGCACAGCCGCGAGGTGCTGGCGCGCGTCGTCGAGGCGTTCGGCGAGCACGTCTTCCACACCGTCATCGGGCGGACCGTGCGCTTCCCGGAGACCACCGTCGCCGGCGAGCCCATCACGACGTACGCGACCAACTCGGTCGGTGCCGCCGCCTACCGCCAGCTCGCCAGGGAGGTGCTCGACCGGTGCCGCCCCGCCGAGTGAGTCTCCCGGGTGCCGACGAGCTGTTCCGGACCACGGGAGGGATGGCGCTGTCGCCCTCCCTCGCGCCGCGTCCGGCCGCCGAGGCAGCCAGACCGGAGACCGCGCGGACCGTCAACGGCCAGCCGGACGGCGCCGAGGGCACCGAATCCGCCCAGGGCGTCCAGGACGACCGGCAGGTGACGCCGGGGCAGCAGGCGCCCGGCTCGGTGCCGGCGCCCGCGCAGCCGCCCGTCCAGCGCTCCGGCGCGACCGTCGGGCCCGTGGCCGCAGGCGCCGCCGGGGCCGGGAAGACCGTCCAGGGCGGCCGCGGAGCCGGTTCCGCCCCGGCGGCCCGGACGCACCAGGGCGCCGCCGAGGAGCAGCCCGGTGCCGCCGGACGCGCCCGGCCGCGCGGTCGCGCGCCGCGCCGGCCCAGCGGGCGCGAGCGGCACGACGAGAAGATCACGGTGTACGTGTCCGCCGAGGAGCTCATGGACCTGGAGCACACCCGGCTGGTGCTGCGCGGCGAGCACGGCCTGGCCGTGGACCGCGGGCGGATCGTCCGGGAGGCCATCGCGGTCGTCCTGGCGGACCTGGAGCAGCGCGGCGAGGCCTCGATCCTGGTTCGGCGCCTGCGCGGCCGGTAGGCGGCGCGGAAGGGCGGCCGGCCGTTGGCGCCGGGCGTCGAGGGGGGCGGTCCGTACCGCCGGCTTCGTGGGGGCGGTTCGTACCGCCGGGTGTCGAGGGGCCGCGGGCCCGGCGTGGGGAGGCCGCCGGGCGGGTGGCGTGGCACCGCAGGGCGCGCAGGCGCGCGGGCGTCGGAGGGGGCGCGGAGCGTCGGGAAGGCGCCCAGGGGCGCGGGGTGGGGCCGGGGCGGGGTCCCGGCGCCCGAGGACCGTGTCGGGCTCCGGAGGGGCGTTCCCGGGGATCCGGGGTCGGTCCAACGGGTCGGCTGCCGCGCCGAGGACCTCGTACGGGCCCGGGGGCGCCGGGCGGAGGCCACGTGGAAGGCAGGCGGAAGGCGGGCGGAAGGCCGGCGGAGGCTGGTCCGGGCCCGGCGGAACGGCGTGTCGGTGGCCCCGGGGCGGGGCTGGGGGTGGGACCGGGTGAAGATGGACCGTCATGCCCAGTACCGCCGAAACCGCTGAAACCGCTGAAGCCTCCGGAACCTCCGAAACACCGGGCACCACCGCCGCGAGCGCGACCGTCACTGCTTCTGCTGTGAGCGCGACCGCGACCGCCACTGCCGTGAGCGCGGCCGAGAACGAGTCGCGGGGCGGCTTCCGGGTACGGCTGGACAACTTCGAGGGCCCCTTCGACCTGCTGCTCAGCCTGATCGCCAAGCACAAGCTGGACGTCACCGAGGTGGCGCTGGCCACCGTCACGGACGAGTTCATGGCGTACATCCGGGCGATGGGCCCGGATTGGGACCTGGACGCGGCGACCGAGTTCCTGGTGGTGGCCGCCACCCTGCTCGACCTCAAGGCGGCCCGGCTGCTGCCCGTGGCGGAGGTCGAGGACGAGGCGGACCTGGCCCTGCTGGAGGCCCGGGACCTGCTGTTCGCACGGCTGCTCCAGTACCGGGCGTACAAGCGGGCGGCCGCGCTGTTCGGCGAACGCTGGGCGGCCGAGCTGCTGCGCCGGCCCCGGAGCGCCGCCCTGGAGCCCCGGCACGCGGAACTGCTGCCGGAGGTCGTCATCAGCGTCGGGCCCCAGCGGCTCGCCGAGCTGGCGGCCAAGGCGATGGCGCCCAGGCCCGCGCCGGTCGTCTACGTGGACCACATCCACACCCCGCCGGTGAGCGTGCGCGAGCAGGCCTCCCTGGTGGTGGGGCTGCTCACCGAGCTGGGCGAGGCCTCGTTCCAGCGGCTGGTCGAGGACGCGCCGGACGACCTGGTGGTGGTCGCCCGGTTCCTGGCGCTGCTGGAGCTGTACCGGGAGCGGGTGCTCGCCTTCGAGCAGCCGGAGGCGCTCGGCGAGCTGGTGGTGCGCTGGGTGGCCGAGGAGGGCCGGGTGGCGGTCGAGGTCACGGACGAGTTCGACCGGCCGGCGGGTGAGGTCGGCGGGGTCGGTGAGGGCGGCGGGGTCGGCGGGGTCGGCGAGGGCGAGGAGGGCGAGCGGCGATGAGCGGCGGGAACGAGAGAGGGCGGCCGGTGCGGCGCCCGCTGGGGTTGCCCGGGCGGCCGCGGGCCGAGGAGTGGCTGGAACCGGCCTTCGAGCTGCTGCCGGAGCCGGTGGACCCGGTCCGGCCGGTGGAACCCGCGGAGCGCGTGCAGCTCGCCGAGCGTGTCGAGCCGGTCGAGCCGGTCGAGCCTGCGGCGCCGGTCGGGCTGGTGGAGTCGGGGGAGCGCGCCGGGCCTGCGGAGCCCGCAGTACCCGAGGGACCGGCGGGGGGTGGGGCGGTGGCGGAGGCCCGTCTCGTGCGTCAGAAGTCGGCCCGGCCGACTTCCGGTGCCGAGGGGGCCGCAGACGCCGGGCTGAGGGCCGAGCTGGAGGCCGTCCTGATGGTCGTCGACGAGCCGGTGGCCGAGGAGCGGCTGGCAGGGGTGCTGGAGCGGTCCCGGGCCGAGGTGGCGGCCGCGCTGCGGGAGCTGTCCGTCGAGTACACGGCCCAGGGCCGCGGTTTCGACCTGCGGCTGGTCGCGGGCGGCTGGCGGTTCTACAGCCGGGACACCTGTTCCGCGGCCGTCGACCGCTTCCTCCTGGACGGGCAGCAGGCCCGGCTCAGCCAGGCCGCGCTGGAGACCCTGGCGGTGGTCGCCTACCGGCAGCCGGTGTCCAGATCGCGGGTTTCCGCCGTCCGCGGTGTGAACTGTGACGGCGTGATGCGTACCCTGGTACAGCGAGGACTGGTGGAAGAGGCCGGATCCGAGCCCGAAACAGGTGCGATCCTGTATCGGACGACGAACTACTTCCTGGAACGGATGGGGCTCCGCGGCCTGGACGAGCTGCCGGAGCTTGCTCCCTTCCTGCCCGAGGTCGACGACGTGGAAGCGGAGTCCCTGGAGGGCACGATGATCGCGGAGGCGGTCGCCGCCGCTGCCGCGCAGGCCGCGGACGGCAGTGGCGAGGCCGATCGGGCCGGGCCCGATCGGTAGGGGGCGGTGAGGTCGGCCGAAACGACCGCACATCCCAGACGGAACGACGTACGGACACTTTGATGCGTAGCAGTGGCAACGGCAGGAACAGCAGCGGCGGCGGGAGCGGTCGCGGCGGGCAGGGCGGGGGCCGGGGCGGCAGCTCCTACGGCGGCGGCAGCAGCAGCGGCAGCCGCGGCGGCGGCTCGGGCGCGCGCGGGGGTTCGTACGGCGGCGGTGGCCGCGGCGGCTCCGGCTCGGGGTCGGGCTCGTACGGCGGCGGCGGTGGCCGCGGCGGCTCCGCTTCGGGGTCGGGCGCGCGCGGCGGCTCGTACGGTCGTGACGACCGGCGCGAGGGCCGCCGTGACGACCGGCGTGACGACCGCCGCTACCCGGACCGCCCGCTGCGGCCCGAGGAGCGCAAGTACGACCGCCCCGAGTACGGCGGCGGCCCCAACGCCACCCCGGCCCGCGGCGGCTACACCGGCCGGCGCCCCGGCCCGGCCCCGCGCCCGCGCCGTGAGGGCCAGGGCGCCCCGGGCGACCCGCGCCGTCAGCCGCAGCGCTCGCGCGAGCTGCAGGCCAAGATCGAGGACGCCGTCCTCGCCCGGCACGACAAGCCGGCCGTCAAGCTCCCCAAGACCTTCGGCGAGCCCGAGGGCGAGCGCCTGCAGAAGGTGCTGGCCCGGGCCGGCGTCGGCAGCCGCCGCGCCTGCGAGGAGCTGATCGAGCAGGGCCGGGTCGACGTCAACGGCAAGCGCGTCACCGAGCAGGGCAAGCGGGTCGACCCCCAGAAGGACGAGATCAAGGTGGACGGCCTGACCGTCGCCACCCAGTCCTACCTGTTCTTCGCGCTGAACAAGCCGGCCGGCGTGGTCTCCACCATGGAGGACCCGGACGGCCGCCAGTGCCTGGGCGACTACGTGACCAACCGGGAGACCCGGCTGTTCCACGTCGGCCGCCTGGACACCGAGACCGAGGGCATCATCCTGCTCACCAACCACGGCGAGCTGGCCCACCGTCTCACCCACCCGCGCTACGGCGTGACCAAGACCTACCTGGCCGCGATCCAGGGCCCGATCCCGCGCGACCTGGGCAAGCAGCTGGCCCAGGGCGTGGAGCTGGAGGACGGCTACGCGCGCGCCGACAGCTTCAAGGTGATCTCCAACGTCGGCAAGAACTACCTGGTCGAGGTGACCCTGCACGAGGGCCGCAAGCACATCGTCCGCCGGATGCTGGCCGAGGCCGGCTTCCCGGTCGAGAAGCTGGTGCGCACCCACTTCGGCCCGATCGCCCTGGGCGACCAGAAGTCGGGCTGGCTGCGCCGTCTGACCAACCCGGAGGTCGGCCAGCTGATGCGCGAGGTCGGCCTGTAGGCCCGTCCCCGTCCGCTCTGCCGGAGCCCCCGGCCGCACCTGCTGCGGCCGGGGGCTCCGGCGTTCCCGGGGATGCCGGGCCGGGGCGGGCGGGTGTCGATGTGCGGGTGTTCACGTGTGGGGTGTGTGCGGGCGGGCACTGCGGGCGTCCACGTTTCGGACGAGTGGTGTGAGCCGGGACGCAACCGCTGGTCACGACCTTGTCAGCGTCATGATCCGTGGCCGAGGATGGCCACCGGAGCACCACGCCGCGGTGTGGCGGGACTGCGCCAGCACGGGGCGCGCGGGTCGGGGCGGGAACGAGCCAACGGGAACGGGCGAGCAGGGGGAGAGGGCGTCGTGTCCGATGCAGCACTGGGACGGGCCGGCGGACAGGCCCTCGGCGCGCTGGGACTGGCGGAGCCGGACGGGCAGGTCTACGCGGCACTGGTGGCCAACCCGCAGTCCACGGCGGAGGAGCTGGCGGAGAGCTGCGGGCTGACGTTCCAGCAGAGCGTGCGCGCACTGGACCGGTTGGCGCAGCAGGGCATGGCCACCCGGGCGCCGGTGGACCGGCACCGCTACCTGCCGGTCCCGCCGGACGTCGCGATCGGCACGCTGATCGGGCACCGGGAGTCGGAGCTCCGCTACGCCCGGGCCGAGATGCACCGGCTGATGGACGCCTTCCGGGAGGCCTCGCGGTACACCGACCCGGCGCACTCGGTGGAGGTGCTGACGGGCGGCGAGGCGATCGCCCAGCGGCTGGAGCACATCACCGAGACCAGCCAGTACCAGGTGCGCGGCTTCGACCGTCCGCCGTACATCCAGGACCCGGTGGCGCCGATGCCCCTGCAGCGGCGGCGGCTGCGCGAGGGCGTGAAGTTCCGGACGATCTACGACCGGGAGGCGGTGGCCTGGCCGGGGCGGCTGGAGAAGAACATCCTGGCCGGGGTCGAGGACGGCGAGGAGGCGCGGGTCCGGCCGGCGCTGCCGATGAAGATGATCATCTCGGACGACCGGATGGCCATCATCCCGATCAGCGTCGGCGACAGCGTGCTGGACGCCGCGTACGTGATCCACCCCTCGGCGCTGCTCCAGGCGCTGGACACGCTGTTCGAGGCGGAGTGGGAGCGGGCCGTGCGGTTGCAGGCGGAGGCCGGATCGGACGATGGTGCGTCGGGACCGGAGGCCGACCACCGCAAGCTGCTGGGCCTGCTGGCGGCCGGGCTCACCGACGAGTCGATCGCCCGTTCGCTCGGCTGGAGCGCCCGGACCACCCAGCGCCGCCTCCAGAGCCTGATGCGCTCGCTGGGCGCCACCACCCGCTTCCAGGCCGGGATGGCGGCCAGGGAGCGGGGGTGGCTGTAGGGAATGTTGTGACAATTCTTGGTGTCGTGACGGCGCGACGGTCCGTGGAGTCGTGGCCATCCGCATTGTTATGACATTTCGCGTGTTCCGCGTGCTCCATGTGTTCCTTGTGTTCCGCGGGAACGGCGGGGAGCGGGGGAGCTGCCGGCTCCTCGGAACCGCGTGAACCCCGGGATTCGCGTGAACTCCCAGAGCGGCGTGAACCCCGAGACTCGCGTGAACCCCGGGAATTGTCATAACTTTCCCCGGTCGTGCCCCGTCAGCTCCAGGGGCTGAGCGCGGCCCAGCGGCCGTCCGGGCCGCGCTCGACCTTCTCCAGGCCGACCACGGCGGTACGGTTCAGCCGCCCGTAGATGTGCGGGAACAGCACACCGGGGGTGGCCCCCGGTGGCGGGGCGCCGTTCGGGGCCTCCCACTTCACCATCGGCTCCACCAGCGATTCCTCGATCAGCAGCACCATCAGCGGTTCGGGGGTGTCGGCGAAGAAGGCGTTGGCCACCGCGAGCGCCGTCTGCTCGTCCGCCGAGCAGTGGATGAACCCGTCGGTGAGCAGCGACGCGGTGGCGTACGGGCGGCCGGGGTCGGCCAGCCAGTCGTCCAGGGGAGCAAGGTGGAGGATCATGCTTCCTTTTCTACCCGTTGTCTCCGGTTTGGTCCTGAGCGGCCGTCATCGGCACGGCGGTGTCCGCCGTGCCGACCGCAGCGGTCAGAGTCCGGCCACCTTGGCGGACGCGGACACCTCGTACACCAGGGTGAGGGTGCGCCGGGCGCCCGGGGCGAGCGGGACGTCCCAGCGGACGATGCCCTCGGTGTCGAAGGAATCCGGCGCGGGGGCGCACTCCTCCTTGCGCAGCCGTACCTCGACCGCCGACACCTCGCTGACCGGGACCCGCTCGCGCACCGTGACGATCCGCTCGTCGCGCTCCTCCGGGCCGGAGAAGCGGGACAGGTGCAGCCGGACCGTCCGGGTGGTGGTCTGGCGGCCGGTGAGGCCGGCGGTGGCCTGGCGCTCCTCGGTCTCCCGGACCACCCGGTAGCCGTCCGAGCTGCCGAAGGACAGGTCGGCCTCGGCTCCGGCGGCGGTGAAGCGGAGCTCGCCGCGGCCGGTGAAGCCGCTGCCGCGGACCAGCTCGACCGGGCCGGACAGCAGCGGGTGCCCGGCCGTGTTGCGGAATCGGACCACCTGGGTGACCAGCGGGGACAGTTCCGGGGCGCAGGCGTACTCGCTGCTCGCCGGCCCGGTGAAGGCGCCCAGCGGCACCCGGTGGGCGCGGCCGTCGGAGGGCACGGTCGCGGGGGCGGGGGCGGGCAGCACCCGGACCTCGCCGCCGTCGTCCACGCCCGGAACCCGGGAGTCCGCGCCCAGGGTGGCGACCGCCTCCTCGCGCAGCTCGACCTCGACCGTGCGGCGCTCCTCGTCGGTGCGCTCGCGCAGCACCAGGACGTCCTCGGCGACCGCGGGCGGGGCGGTGGCGAGGGCGGAGCGGGCGGTGGAGAAGGTGAGCCGGGCGTTCGTCCAGTCCTCGCCGGTGCGCTGCCAGACCACCGCCTCCGACTCCAGGCGCAGGTCGGTGCCGTCCAGGGTCGCCCGGTAGGAGGGCCGCCACAGCGCACAGGGCACCAGGTGGGAGACGGTCAGCGCGGCGGGGCCGGGCCGTGCCGCCTCGACGGTGAGCTCCAGGTGGGCGGTCAGCTCGGCCGGGTCCTCCTCCGCCCGGTCCAGCGCGATCAGGGCCTGTGAGCGCTCCTGCTCCAGGCGGCGCAGCCGGGAGTGGGTGGCGCGCAGGTCCTCGCCGTAGCGCTCGCGTTCGGTGTCCACCCGGCCGAGCTCCCGGGCCCAGCGGTTGGGTTCGAGCTCGCCGAGGCCGGCGCCTTCGCCGATCTCGCGCAGCAGGTCGGCGGAGAGCTGGGCGAGCAGTGCCAGGCGGGCCTCCAACCGGGCCCGGGTCTGGTCGGCCAGGCGCGTCTCCGCGTCCAGCCGGTGCAGCCGGTGGCGCAGTTCGGAGTCCTCCGGGCCGGGCGGCAGTGGGGCGCGCGGGGTCCAGTCGCGCACCAGCCGGGCGTCCAGCACCCGGACGCCGTCGGTGGCGGATTCGGCGCGCAGGGTGCGGTCGACGGCGAGGGCGGTGAGCGGGCCGAGGCGCAGCCGCTGCACGCCCGCGGCGAGCCCGACCGTCGTGGTGCGCTCGACCTGGCTGCGGTCCTCCAGGCAGGTCACGGCGGTGACGGGGAGGGGAAGGTTCTCGACGGTCATCGCTCAGTTCCTCCGGTTTCCGCCGACGATGGCCTTTCCGGCCGGGATCTTGATCAGGTAGCCGCCGTCCAGCTCGGTGCGCCCGCCCGGCGGCAGGTCGACGCGCCAGAGCCGGGTGCTGGGCGGGCAGTCCGGTGCGGAGACGGTCGGGGCGTGCCAGTCGGCCCGCTCCTCGATCCGGATCTCGGCGTCGGAGGCGACCGGCACCCGCTCGCGGACCTCCACCGTGACGGCGCGTGCGAGCCGGTTCGCCAGCCGGACGTGCACCCGGTGGTCGAGGACGGTGCTGTTGCCCTTCAGCATGCCGGTGGTGGACTCGTGCAGCTCGGTGCGGCGCGCCACCTCGATGCTCTCGGCGACGCCGATGCCCAGCCGCCGGGTGCCGCCGGGCGCCAGGGTGGGCAGGGCGGCGGTGAGCAGGAACTCGTCGTCCACGGTGACCTCGGCCGGGCCGGCCAGGACGGCCTGGTCGGTGCGGTTGGCGAGCACCAGGGTCGCGTACACCTTCTCCTCGACGGCGGGGACGGTGACGTACTCGGGTCGGACGGCGAGGGGGATCTCGCCGACGGTGACGGTGTGCCAGGTGCCGTCGGACGGGATGTCGGCGGGGGCGGCGGCGTCGAAGCGGTGGTCGAAGGAGCCGGCCGACTCGCGGGGCGGGACGGCGTGCCGGGGCAGGGCGAGGGTGCGCAGCTGCGCGGTACCGCTGCCGCCGGGCGGGGGCCAGGCCTGCTCCTCGCGCGCGATCCGTTCGGGGCGGGCGTGCAGGGTGCCGCGCCGGGTGGGGGGCTCCTCCGGGCCGGCCAGGACGAGGTCGGGGTAGTCGAGCAGAGTCGCGTCCGGGGCGAGGCCGGGCGGAGGCGGCGGTGGGGCGGCGTGGCCGACGCGGCGGCGGGCCTCCCCGGGCGGGAGGCCGCCCGGAGCCTGCGGCAGCGGTGCGTAGGCGGCGACCGGGGCCGGGGACAGGAGCGGCGGCGGGGCGCCGTAGCCCGCGAAGCCACCAGGGCCGCCCGGGGGCGGGGGCATCGGCTCGTCGGCGCTCAGCAGGCCACCGCCGTACGGGCCGGCCGCGGGGGCGATCTGCTCGTCGGCCCCGAAGGCCTCGGCCCGGGGACCGCCCGGACGTGCGCCGCCGAGACGGGCCGAGCGGGCGGCAGGGGCGGCGGAGACGGGCGTCGGGGTGGAGGCGACGATCGGGCGGGATGCGGTGCCGTGGAGGCGGTGGTGCGGGGCGGGGCGGTCGGCGTCGGCCGCGTCGTAGCCGGTGAAGAGGTCGGTCAGACCGGCCGGGGGCTCGCGCCAGCCGGAGGGCGGCGGGGCGGGCTGGCTGCGCCCGATCCGCAGCGAGGCGAGCCGGGGCAGGTCGGTGCGGCGGTCGAGGTCGGCGGTGGACAGGGCGAGGCGCACGCCCGTCCAGTCCTCGCCGGTGCGCTGCGCGACGGCGGCGCGCAGGACCAGGTGGGCGGTGTCGGAGCCGGTCCGGTAGGACAACCGGTAGGCGGGCACCCAGCGGGCGGCGGGGACGCCGTACTCCAGTTCCAGTTCCACGTCGAGGTGGTCACCGTCGGGGGCGGTGTCCTCGGTGGTGCCGGGGGTGGTGAGGGCGGCGGTGCCCGCGGTGGCGCCGGGGGTGGTGCCGGGGGTGGTGTCGGGGGTGGTGTCGGGAGCGGTGAGAGTAAGCAGGACGGTGGTGCTGGTGCCGATCGGCTCGGCTCGGTCGGCGGTGGACGCCCGTTCCAGCCGGTCGGCGGCCAAGTCGAGCTCGTGATCGGCGAGTTCCAGCTCCCGGGTGAGCTGCTCGGCGCGTTCCTGGAGCCGGGCCAGCCGCTCGTCGACGAAGTCGGCGAGCTCCAGCCACGCGTCGGCGGGCGTGCGGCGCAGCGGCTCGTCGCGTCGGCGCTGCGGCGGGACGGCGCGCAGTGCGGCGGTCTCGGCGATCGAGGACAGGACCAGCCGGTGGCGCTCGGCGAGCGTGCTGCGGCGCTCTGTGGCCTCGTCCAGCGCCCGCTTCAGGTCCGGGAGTTCATCCGGCTCTCGGAGTTCGGCGAGCAGTTCCAGCCGGGCCTCGGTGACGGCGGTGCCGGCCGGTCCGGAGAGCACCCGGGCGCGCAGCGAGCGGCCGTCCAGGGCGGCGGGCAGACCGGTCAGCCGCAGCCGTCCCCCGGGCGGGACCGCGACGGTGGCCCGTCGGCGGCACACCGCGCCTTCGGCGTACACCACGACGGAGTCCAGGACCGACGGGTGGGCCGGTACGGCCGGCGGTTTCGACTGCCCGCTCCGGCCGTTGTGCTGATCGTCCATGCGCAACCCCTTCGTTCGCGTGTTCCCCGAGGTGTTCCCCCGCCGCGTGGCGTCGGCGGTGCGGTGCTCGTCGTGCGGTGCTCGTCGTGCGGTGCTCGTCGTGCGGTGCTCGTCGTGCGGTGCTTGTTGTGCGGCGTTCGTTGTGCCGTGCGGGCCTCCGGCTCGCCCGCATGCCTGCCCTGTTCGCCTCTGCTTGCTGTTCTGACTGTCCTGAACCGTTCTGCTGCCGGTCCGTTTCTTCTGCGTTGCCCAGGTTCCGTGCAGCCCGCGCCTTCCTCCGGGCGGCCAGTCTGCCCCGCTTCGGGGCGGGCGTCGCAGGATTTCCGGGTCCGACGTGCGCACTGTGTGGGACGGGGGCGGGTCCGTGGCGGTTGCCGGTGCCGGAAGCTGCCGGGGCTGCCGTTCGGGTTGCCGGGCAGTGGGTGGGGACTTCGGCGGGGTGGATGAGGGAGGATGGGGCGCGGGTGCTCCCGAACGGTCCCGGCACCTGTCGAGATTCGTGATGAGGAGAGCGACCCGCCATGCGCACTGCCGTCGTCGTCGGCACCGGACTGATCGGCACCTCCGCCGCGCTCGCGCTGACCGCTCGCGGGCTGACCGTCCATCTGGAGGACGCCGACCCGGACGCGGCCCGTACCGCCGAGTCGCTCGGCGCGGGCATCACCGACCCGGTCGACGGCCCGGTGGACCTGGCGATCATCGCCGTCCCGCCCGCGCTCGTCGGCAAGGTGCTCGCCGACTGCCAGCGCCGCAACCTGGCGCACTGGTACACCGACGTCGCCAGCGTGAAGGCCGGCCCGAGCGGCGAGATCGCCGAGCTCGGCTGCGACACCGTCCACTACATCGGTAGTCACCCGATGGCCGGCCGTGAGAGGTCCGGCCCGCTGGCCGCCCGCGCCGACATCTTCGAGGGCCGCCCCTGGGTGCTCACCCCGACCGCGGACACCGACACCGAGACGCTCAACGCCGCGCTGGAGCTGGTCGCGCTCTGCGGCGCGGTGCCGATCGTGATGGACGCCGCCGAGCACGACCGGGCGGTCGCCCTGGTCTCGCACGCCCCGCAGCTGGTCTCCTCGCTGGTCGCGGCCCGGCTGGAGAACGCCGACGAGACCGCCATAAGGCTGTCCGGTCAGGGCGTGCGCGACGTCACCAGGATCGCCGCCTCCAACCCCGGCATGTGGGTCGACATCCTCTCCGCCAACGCGGGCGCGGTCGCCGACGTCCTGGACGGGGTCGCCCGCGACCTCGCCGAGACGGTCACCGCGCTGCGCGCCATGGAAGCCGTCGAGGAGGACGAGCGCCAGGCCGGAGCGGCCGGGATCGAGGCCGTCATGCGGCGCGGCAACACCGGTCAGGCCCGGATCCCCGGCAAGCACGGGGCACCGCCCACCCGGTACGAGACCGTGGCGGTCGTGCTGGGCGACCAGCCGGGCGAGCTGGGCCGGCTGTTCGGGGAGGTCGGCGACGCCGGGGTCAACATCGAGGACGTCGTCATCGAGCACTCGACCGGGCAGCAGGTCGGCTTCGTCCAGCTGTCGGTCGCGCCGACGGCGGTGAAGCGGCTGACCAAGGCGCTGCGGGCGAGCGGCTGGAGCGTCCGGGACTGACGTTCCCCGGCGAGCGGCCCGGCCTGTGCCCGGTGTACCGGGTGTACCGGGTGTACCTGGGGTACCAGTACACGGGGTACTGGCATACCGGCGTACCGGCATGTTGGGAGTTCGACCGGTCCGAGTCGACCGGTCGGTATCGATTAGTCTTTACCGACCAATTCGTGTCGACTGGCCGAGGTCGACCGGTTCACGCCACCCGGGCCGTCTCGACCGCCCGGTCCGTCTTGACCGGTCGGTCCGTCTCGACCGGGCGGGCCGGACAGCGGCGGAGAGTGTCACGGCGGCGGTCCATTAACCTTGAGGGAGACAATCCCCGGCCGTCCGCCTGCCCAGGCTCCGGCTCCCATGCTTCGAGAGAGGTTCGCCCCGTGGACACTGCCGACCGAGCGCACGCCCCGGTCGTCGTCGCCATCGACGGACCCTCCGGCTCCGGCAAGTCGACCGTCTCGCGGGCGGTCGCCGCCCGGCTGGGCCTGAGCTTCCTGGACACCGGCGCCATGTACCGGGCGATGACCTGGTGGATGCTGGCCAACGAGGTCGACGTCGACGACCCGGAGGCGGTGGCCGTCGCGTGCGGCAAGCCGGTGATCGTCTCGGGCACCGACGCCGACGGCCCCACCATCACGGTGGACGGCCAGGACGTGTCGGGCCCGATCCGCGGCCCCGAGGTGACCGCCAAGGTCAGCGCCGTGTCCGCGGTCCCCGCCGTACGGTCCCGGCTGGTGGAGCTGCAGCGCGGCTGCGCCGAGGTCGCCGAGCGCGGCATCGTCGCCGAGGGCCGGGACATGGGCACCGTGGTGTTCCCGGACGCCACCGTCAAGGTCTTCCTGACCGCCTCCGAGCAGGCCCGGGCCGCGCGCCGGGCGGCCGAGCTGCGCGCCAAGGGCGTGGAGGAGGCGACCATCACCGCGATGGCCGCCGACCTCGCCCGCCGCGACGCCGCCGACTCCTCCCGGAAGACGGCCCCGCTGGCCCAGGCCGCGGACGCGGTCCTGGTCGACACCAGCGACCTCACCCTGGAGCAGGTGATCGACCGGATCGCCGGGCTGGTGGAGGAGCGGGCCGGACTGTCCGCGGTCTGACCGGCGGCTGCCGGTCCGATCAGGACCGGTCCGAGCACACCCGGGCCGACCGACCAACGACCGAAGTGAACCGCGGGCCGTCGAGGTGCCGCGGAGACAACCATCGCGCTGCCCCGAGCGGGGCAGGTACGCACGGCACGCCCCTGGGAAGGGCCGGGCCGGGAAACGGAACAGACGAACATGACCGCAGAGCACGCCGCCACCGGCCACGGTGAGCTGGACGCCGCCGACTACGCCGAGTTCATGGCACTCGCCGCCGAAGAGGGCTTCGACCTCGACGGCTTCGACGCCGTGGACGGTGCCGAGCACGTCCGACTGCCGGTGCTGGCCGTCGTCGGCCGCCCGAATGTCGGCAAGTCGACCCTGGTGAACCGCATCATCGGCCGCCGCGAGGCCGTCGTCGAGGACAAGCCGGGCGTCACCCGCGACCGGGTCACCTACGAGGCCAGCTGGAACGGCCGCCGCTTCAAGGTGGTCGACACCGGCGGCTGGGAGATCGACGTCCTCGGCATCGACGCCATGGTGGCCGCCCAGGCCGAGCTGGGCATCGAGCAGGCCGACGCGGTGCTGTTCGTGGTGGACGCCACCGTCGGCGCCACCGACACCGACGAGGCCCTGATCAAGCTCATCCGCCGGGCGGGCAAGCCGACCGTCCTGTGCGCCAACAAGGTCGACGGCCCCTCCACCGAGGCCGAGGCCGCCTACCTCTGGTCGCTCGGCCTGGGCGAGCCGTTCCCGGTCTCGGCCCTGCACGGCCGCGGCTCCGGCGACCTGCTGGACGCCGTCATGGACGCGCTGCCCGAGGCCCCGCCGCAGACCTTCGGCGACGCCGCCCCCGGCGGCCCGCGCCGCATCGCGCTGATCGGCCGGCCCAACGTCGGCAAGTCCAGCCTGCTGAACAAGGTCGCCGGCGAGGAGCGCGTCGTCGTCAACGAGCTGGCCGGCACCACCCGTGACCCGGTCGACGAGATGATCGAGCTCGGCGGCAAGACCTGGAAGTTCGTGGACACCGCCGGCATCCGCCGCCGCGTCCACCTGACCGCCGGCGCCGACTTCTACGCCTCGCTGCGCACCTCCTCCGCACTGGAGAAGGCCGAGGTCGCGGTCGTCCTGATCGACGCCAGCGAGACCCTCGCCGAGCAGGACACCCGGATCATCTCGATGGCCGTCGAGGCCGGGCGCGCCGTCGTCATCGCCTACAACAAGTGGGACCAGCTGGACGAGGAGCGCCGCTACTACCTGGAGCGCGAGATCGAGCGCGACCTCGTCCAGGTGCAGTGGGCCCCGCGCGTCAACGTCTCGGCCAAGACCGGTCGGCACATGGAGAAGCTCGTCCCGGCGGTCGAGAGCGCGCTGGAGGGCTGGGAGACCCGCATCCCGACCGCGCGCCTGAACGCCTTCCTCGGCGAGCTGGTCGCCGCCCACCCGCACCCGATCCGCGGCGGCAAGCAGCCGCGCATCCTGTTCGGCACCCAGGCCGGCGTCCGTCCGCCGCGCTTCGTGCTGTTCTCCTCGGGCTTCCTGGAGGCCGGTTACCGGCGCTTCATCGAGCGCCGCCTGCGTGAGGAGTTCGGGTTCGTGGGGACGCCGATCTCGATCTCGGTGCGGGTCCGGGAGAAGCGCAAGAAGAAGTAGTAGCAGGTAGAAGGAGTGGTCGGTCCGCCGACCGACGGCCGGAGGGCCTCGCCGCAGTGGTGGCGGGGCCCTCCGGCGTTTTCGGGGGACGGGGGGAGCGGGGGCGCGTCTGGCCTGGTCAGGCCCGGCCTGGCCCGTCCCGGTCTGAGTCGATCCGGTTCGGCCTGGGGCCCCGCTCGGGTCCGCCCGGGGCCCGGCGGTCGTCAGCGGTGGTCGACCGTGGGACCAGGGGGCAGCGAGAGCATCTGGCGGTGGCGGCCGCCGGTGGACCGGGTGGGGGCGAGGCCGGAGACCGTGCCCATCACCGGGGAGGGTGCGGGCGGTGCCGGGGGCTGGGGCGCGGGGACCGGCATCGGCGTGGGGTGCGGGGACGAGCCCAGGTAGCCGGTCGCGACCCAGCCCTGGCCGTTGGTGAACTGGGCGGCGGGGAGGGCGGGTTGCTCCTGGGCCGGGGCTGCGGTGGCGTGGCCCGGGCTGTCGCCGACGGGTGTGGGGGTGGTGGCGGTGGGCTCGGGGTGGCCGCCGGGGTGGCCGCCGGGGTGGCCGTGGTGACGGCCGGTGGTGAGGCTCGCGGTGTGGGCGCCGGTGTGGCCGCCGACGTGGCTTCCGGTGGTGTGCGCGCCGTTGTGATCACCGGTGTGACTTCCGTGGTGACTGCCGGTGTGGGTGTTGGCGTGGGCGCCGGTGTGGGTGCCGCTGTGAGCGCCGCTGTGGCTGTGCTGCTGGGCACCGGCAGGGCCGTGCTGGTGGCCGCCGGTCGGCCCGGACCCGTGGTGCTGGGAGCTCGGCATGAACTGGGGGAGGCCCGGTGCCTGGCCCGCGAGGGTGTGGAAGGCCTGCTGCTGGGGCGGGTACGGGCGCTGCTCGCCGAGCACCGGGTAGCCGTCGCGGACCGCGAAGCCGGTGAACTTCAGGTCCTCCTCCCCCGAGCGGTCGCCGGGCAGGGCACGGAAGAGGCGCCGGTACTCGGAGTACAGCTCGTCGTAGATCGGCGTGGCGGAGTGCGGGTGCTCGGCGTCGTACGACGGGCGCATGCCCGGGATCGAGCGCGAGGCGGTGGCGGACCGGCCGGGGGCTGCGGAGACGTCGTAGCTGTACACGTAGGAGCCAACGAGTGAGAGGGGCGGGGGGATGCGGGGCGCCGGGGTGTGGGTGCGCCCACACGCCGGAGCGTGGAGGGGGAGGGCGCGCCGGGCGGAGTACGGGGGCGCCGGGGTACGGGCCGGGCGGTGCGCCGGGGTGTTGGGCGTATCGGGGCGCTGGGCGCGCGCCCGCCCGCCGGAAGACGGCCACGGGGGAGGAGGCCGCATTCCGGCGGGTACGGGGCGGGACCGGGCGGGACCGGGCGCCGGGACGGATCAGGTCCCGGCGAGCGGGAGGGAGGCGGCGACCACCTGACCCAGCGCCACCGCCCGCTCCAGCGCCTGGCGCAGCAGGTCCTCGCGGGGCTGGCGCCCGACCATGCCGGCCGGCACGGCGTACATCGTCACCTCGGACAGCTGGTTCGCGGCCATCCGCCAGG
Organism: Kitasatospora sp. NPDC057738; assembly: GCF_042798815.1. Lineage (NCBI taxonomy): Bacteria > Bacillati > Actinomycetota > Actinomycetes > Kitasatosporales > Streptomycetaceae > Kitasatospora > Kitasatospora sp. NPDC057738. Next base: position 39,808 of record NZ_JBHVJT010000038.1, read on the forward strand.
CGTCGGTGACCTGGAGCGGCTGGTGCGCCTGCCACCAGCCGGTGCTGCCGCCGGCCGCGGCGGGCTGGAGGACCGCGTGCAGCTTGCCCATCGCGACCAGGACGGACCAGCCGGGCAGCTGGTCCGGGGTCTCGTCCAGGTCGGTGACGGGCTGGAAGCCGGCGTCGTGGAGCAGGTCGAGGAACTCGTCCTCGCCCGAGGTGCTGCCGGGGCGGCCGACCGGCCCGGTCGGCTCGACCACCAGCGAGGCGTGCCCGACCTTGCCGTGCAGCACCAGCCCGCAGGTGATGCCGAGGATGGCGGCCTGGCCGGCCGCGGCCGGCGGGGTCAGGGCGGGTCCGCCGGGCGCGGCCGGGGCCGGGGCGGGGACTGGTGCGGGGGCGCCCGGCGCGGCGGCGGGGACGGCCAGGTCCGGGCCGCCGGGCTGGGACTGGCTGATGCTGCGGACGGCGCCGGCCAGCTGCTCCTCGGAGACCGGGACCACCTGGGAGGGGATGCAGCGGGCGTGCGCGAAGGCGAGGACGGCGGTCTCCTCGCCGACGAACAGCACGGTGCTGGTGGGCTCCACGTGCGTGTCGCCGGGAGTCCGGCAGGAGGTGCACTCGTAGCTGTCGGGGGCGCGGTCACCGCCTAGCAGCCGGTCGGCCTCGTCGTCGCCGATCTCGGACCGGACCTCGTCGCTGACGTCGAGCATGCGCGGCACAGGGTCTCCTCGGATGGGTGCGGATGGGGGTTCGGTGCGGACACAGGGAGGTCGCCATGCCCAACGGGCCCTTGTGTCAGGCGTCACGGGTGCCCGTCGAGGCTGACGGGAATTGCGTCTGATCCGACCGCGTGGCGTGTTCCCGTGGTCGCAATCTGTCGATGTCGGTGCCGGGACTGCCGGAATCAAACAGTGAGGTGGGTCACGCCGCACTGATGTTTGATCTAGGAATCAACGGCCAAAGCGGACATTTCGGTCATGATTGCATGGTCATTACCAGCGGTAACCCCCGGCTGAGCTGGGCAAATCGTTGAAGTTTTGGCTTCCTCGTCGACCGGCTCGTAGCTTCTTGGTCGGCGCAACGAGCGCCACCCGGGTTCACCCCCGACGCACAGCCCCCCGGTCCGCCGGGTGCGGCAGGTGCCCGCCGACGCGATCGCTCGAACAGGTCGTCGGCGAGCGGCTGGGTGGCCGGGGCGGCAGCGGCACGTCCGACACGTGCACGGCCGTCCGACGGACGCGGCAAGCGAACGAGGCCCCTTCCAGGGCCTGGTTCCGCATGTCCGCCCGGGGCTGTCGAGAGGAACCCCATGACCTTCCGTAACGAGACCGCCGCTGCCACCACCTCCACCGTCACCAAGCGCAACCGCGTTCGGATGGCGGTCGTGGCGGGCGCCGCTGTCGCGGCCCTGCCGGTGGCCGGCCTCGTCACGGCCACCTCGGCCTCCGCCGCCTCGGTCTCCACCTGGGACGCCGTCGCCCAGTGCGAGAGCGGCGGCAACTGGGCCATCAACACCGGCAACGGTTTCTACGGCGGTCTGCAGTTCACCTCCAGCACCTGGGCCGCCTTCGGCGGCACCGCCTACGCCCCGCAGGCCAACCAGGCCACCAAGGCGCAGCAGATCGCCGTCGCCGAGAAGGTCCTCGCCTCGCAGGGCCCGGGCGCCTGGCCCGTCTGCTCCGTCAAGGCCGGTCTGACCAAGGGCGGCGCCCCGGCCGCCGTCGACACCTCGGCGGGCTCCACCTCCGGCTCGACCGCCGCCAAGCCGGCGCAGACCCCGAAGGCCGCCGCCAAGCCGGCCGAGGCCCCGAAGGCCGCCCCCAAGGCCCAGGCCGCGCCGAAGACCGACGCCGTCGCGCCGAAGGCTGCCGCCCCGAAGGCCGATGCGTCGAAGGCCGACGCCCAGAAGTCCGCGCCGAAGGCCGACCAGGGCGCCAAGTCCTGGAACCGTTCGAACGACGCCAAGCCGGCCGCCAAGGGCGACTACACCGTCAAGGCCGGTGACACCCTGAGCTCCATCGCCGCCGCGCAGGGCCTGGACTGGCACGACCTGTACCAGAACAACGCCAAGGTCATCGGTGGCAACCCGAACCTGATCTTCCCGGGCCAGACCCTCAGCATCTGAGGTCTCACCGAGCGCTGAGGTCGGTCCCGTGCGCAGCCGGCATCGGCTGCCGGGTTCACGGCGCCGGTGCCCGACCGGGTGGCGATGCGCCGACCTGTCGAGGTGCTGACGAACCGATGTGCCGACGTGCGGACGTGCCCACGTGCCGACGTACGGACATCAGGACGTAGGGACGTGCTGACGTACCGATGTACGGATGTACCGACGTACGGATGTGCTGACGTTCCGATGTGTTCATGTGCACGGCTTCCACGGCCGCTTCTCCGTCGCGCGGGTTCTTCCCGCCGACCGGGGGAGCGGCCGTCGGCGTTCGTGGGCCGGCGCGGTGCGGGAGGATGGTGGGGTGATCCAGGGTGAGCTGTTCGGCGACCCGGGTGGGTGCCCGGACGGGCGCGAGCGCTCCGAACCGGCCCCCGGCGCCGTCCTGCTGCCCGGCTGGCTGGACCCCGGCGCTCAGCAACGCCTGGTCGCCGCCTGCCGGGAGTGGGCCCGCCCGCCGGCCGGCCTGCACGCCGTGCGGATGCCCACCGGCGGGATGATGTCCGTCCGGATGGTGAGCCTCGGCCTGCACTGGTACCCGTACGGGTACCGGCGGGTCGCCGAGGACGGTGCGCCCGTCAAGCCGTTCCCGCCGCTGCTCGGGGAGTTGGCCCGCAGGGCCGTCGCCGAGGCGTACGGGGCCGCGCTGGGGGAGATCGCGGGCGCGGCGTCGTACGAGCCGGACATCGCGATCGTCAACCACTACGCGCAGGGCGCGAAGATGGGGCTCCACCAGGACCGCGACGAGCGGGCGGACGCGCCGGTGGTCTCGTTCTCGCTGGGCGACGGCTGCGTCTTCCGGCTCGGGAACGCCGAGACCAGGACCCGTCCGTGGACCGACCTGGAACTGCGCAGCGGGGACCTGCTGGTGTTCGGCGGTCCGGCCCGGTTCGCGTACCACGGGGTGGTGCGGACGCTGCCGGGGACGGCCGATCCGGCCCTGGGACTGGTCGGGCGGCTCAACATCACGGTCCGGGAGTCGGGCCTGGGGGAGTAGCCCCGGGAGACGGGGCCGTCGCTCGTCTACTCGTTCGAGTGAACCGGGGGTTCCGGACTGCTGCGCGGGAATGACCCGGGTCGCCGGAGAATTCGAGTGAGCTGGAGAATGCATTCGGAGTCCGGAGAGGAAGCGTGCGCATGGGTACCCCCGTCGACGACCTGGTCGATCTGCTCGACCTTGAGCAGATCGAACTCAACATCTTTCGTGGGCGCAGTCCCGAGGACGCGCTGCAACGGACGTTCGGCGGCCAGGTCGCCGGGCAGGCACTGGTCGCGGCAGGACGCACGGTGGACGACGCGCGCCCGGTCCACTCGCTGCACGCCTACTTCCTGCGCCCCGGGGTCCCCGGCGTGCCGATCGTCTACCAGGTCGACCGGATCCGCGACGGCCGCTCCTTCACCACCCGCCGGGTGCTCGGCATCCAGGGCGGCCGGTCGATCTTCGCGCTCACCGCCGACTTCCACAGACCCGAGGAGGGCGGCATCGAGCACCAGTACCCGATGCCGGCCGTCGCCGCCCCCGAGGACCTGCCCAGCGCCCTGGACGAGGTCGGCTCCCGGCTCGGCGAGCTGCCCCCGTTCATCAGCCGCCGCCAGCCCTTCGACATCCGCTACGTCGACCGGCTGCGCTGGACCGAGGAGGAACTGGAGGGCGTCGAGGCGCGCAGCGGCGTCTGGCTGCGCACCAACGGCCGACTGCCGGACGACCCGCTGATCCACGTCTGCGCCCTCACCTACGCCAGCGACATGACGCTGCTGGACGCCGTCCGCGCCCCGGTCGAGCCGCTGTGGGGCGAGCGGAACTTCGACATGGCCTCGCTCGACCACGCGATGTGGTTCCACCAGCCGTTCCGGACGGACGACTGGCTGCTGTACCAGCAGGAGTCCCCGATCGCGCACGGCGCGCGCGGCCTCGCACGCGGACAGATCTTCGACCGGCACGGCCGGCTGGTGGTGTCCGTGATGCAGGAGGGACTGTTCCGTCCGCTGAAGCGCCGCGACGGGTAGGTGACCGGTAGGCGATGCGTGCGGCCGGTTCCGTGCCCCGTGTTGTGCCGCGTGTCGGCGCGTTGCCGCCGTGTTGCGGTTCCGGCGGTTCCGGGCCGACGGGAATGATCCGTCCGAGCGGACGGTGTTGTGGATGACCGAGAGGGGCGGCCCGAACGGCGGGCCGTCCGCGAACCGACCGGGAGGGTGGACCGATGACGGCGACAGCCGCGGAGGACTGGAAGCACTGGAGCGACGGCCGGGCGGCGTCGGTGAGCGCGGAGCACGGCCAGCTCGCGCTCACCGGCACGCACTGGCTGGAGCCCGAGCCGGCAGAGATCCCCGGCCTGCCCGGGCACTGGTGGGCCGACGCCGAGGGCGTGCGGGTCCGGGCCGCGGCCTCCGACGGCATCACGGTCGACGGCGCCGGCGCACCCGTGGACGGCGAGGTGCTGCTCCGCCCGGACAGCGACCCGGCCGCCGACACCGCCACCCTGGGCGCCCTGCTGCTCGTCCCGATCGAGCGCGAGGGCGAGCTGGCCCTGCGGGTCTTCGACCCGGCCGCACCCCGCCGGGTCGCGTTCGCCGGCATCTCCGCCTACCCGTACGCGCCCGAGTGGGCCGTGCCCGCCGTCTTCACCCCGTTCGAGGACGACGACGCGCGGTCGGTCGTCGTCCCGAACGCCGACGGCCGGGAACGCCCGCTGGCCGTCTCCGGGCAGATCGCCTTCACCGTGGCGGGCGAGCACCGCACCCTGACCGTCAGCGGGTCGGGCGGGCGGCTCAGCGGCGTGATCGCCGACGCGACCAGCGGCATCGACACCTACCGCTTCCGCTTCATCACCCTGCCGGCGCCCGACGCCGAGGGCCGCACCGTCCTCGACCTCAACCGGGCCTACCTGCCGCCGTGCGCCTTCTCGGACCACTTCATCTGCCCCTTCCCGCCGCCGGGCAACCGGCTGGACTTCGCGGTGGAGGCGGGGGAGAGGCAGGTGCTGAGCCGGTAGCGGCCCGGACGGGGCGAGGCCGGGCTGCGGTTCGGCTCGGGCGGGTCCGGGCCGCGGCTCGGCCCGGGCGTCTTCCGGCTCGGGCGGGCCCTGGTTCGGGCGGGCCCTGGCACGGGCCCCGGTGGGAGACCGTCCGGGGGCGGAGCGGAGCATGGGGGACTATGTCGAACAATCAACATTCCACGTCGTCCCCGTCGTCGTCCCCGTCGTCGTCCCCGTCGTCGTCCCGGTCCTCGTCGCCCGCCCCGTCCACCTCGCACGGCTCGGCCCCCTCGGCGTCCACGCCCGCCCCGGCCCCCTCCACCTCCTCGCACTCCGCCGCCGAGTCAGAACCCGATCCCGGGCCGGGAGGCGGACCCGGGCCGGGACCGGCGGCCGGCTCACCCTGGTACCGGCGGGCGTTCGCCGACCTCAGCCCGCTGCGCGACCACCCCGACTACCGCCGGGTCTGGGCCGGGCAGGCCATCTCCTCCATAGGCCAGCAGATGACGGCCGTCGCCGTCTCCGTCCAGGTCTACGAACTGACCGGCTCCGCCTTCGCGACCGGCCTGGTCGGCATCTTCTCCCTCGTCCCGCTGGTCGCCTTCGGCCTCTACGGCGGCGCGATCGCCGACACCGTCGACCGGCGCAGGCTGGGCCTGATCGGCTCGGCCGGCCTGGCCGTCGTCTCCGCCGCCCTGGCCGCGCAGGCACTGGCCGGCCTCGGGCTGGTCGCCGTCCTGTACGCCGCCGTCGCCGCCCAGGCCGGGTTCTTCGCGATCAGCTCGCCCGCCCGGTCCGCGATGATCCCCCGCCTGGTGCCCAGCCACCAACTCCCGGCGGCGAACGCCCTGAACACCGTCAGCATGAACCTCGGCCTCACCGTCGGCCCGATGCTCGGCGGCGTCCTCATCGGCACCTACGGCGCCCAGGCCGCCTACCTGATCGACACCGTCGCCTTCACCGGCACCCTCTACGCGATGTGGCGCCTGCCCGCCATGCGGCCGCTCGGCGAACGCAAGGGCCGCGCCTCCGTCCTCGACGGCCTCCGCTTCCTGCGCGACCAGCCCAACCTGCGAACCAGCTTCCTCGCCGACCTGGCCGCCATGGTCTTCGGCATGCCGCGCGCCCTCTTCCCGGCCATCGCGGTCACCTTCTACGGCGGCGACGCCGGCACCGTCGGCCTGCTGGTCTCCGCCCCGGCCGTCGGCGCCCTGATCGGCGCGCTCTTCTCCGGCTGGGTCGGCCGCGTGCACCGCCAGGGCGCCGCCATCCTCGCCGCCGTCGCCGCCTGGGGCCTGGCCATCGCGGCCTTCGGCGCCCTCCACAACCTCTGGCTCGGCCTCCTGCTGCTCGCGGTCGCCGGCTGCGCCGACACCGTCAGCATGATCTTCCGCAACACGATGATGCAGGTCGCGGCCCCGGACGAGATGCGCGGCCGCCTCCAGGGCATCTTCATCGTGGTCGTGGCCGGCGGCCCCCGCCTCGGCGACTTCGAGTCCGGCACCGTCGCCGCCCTCACCAACCCCGCCACCTCCGTGATCACCGGCGGCCTCGCCTGCGTCGCCGCCGTCCTCCTCCTCGCCGCCCGCCGCCCCGCCTTCCTCACCTACGACGCCCGCCACCCCACCCCCTGATCCACCCACCCCCAAACCTGGCAGCGAGCACCCCCCGACGTGCTGTATTGTTTTCCACGTCGCCGGGACAACCGGAGACAAGGTCGAGAAGCCCACAGCAGAGCCCCCCAGGCCCCGCTGCAGGCACCGAGACCACGGGACGTGGCGCAGCTTGGTAGCGCACTTGACTGGGGGTCAAGGGGTCGCAGGTTCAAATCCTGTCGTCCCGACAGTGAAGTCGGTTGTGAGAGCGGGCACTTGGGAAACCAAGGGCCCGCTCTTGCTGGTTTTCGGGGCCCGTTTTTTGGTCCCGGGTGGTCCCAAGATGGTCCCCAGGTTTGGCCACAGGTGCGTCGCCACCCGTTGCTCCAGTGGCTGGTGTGTGGATTGTTCTTCGATCTCAAGGTGAAGTGCGAGACCTCCTTGCCGTTTTGCTGGAGCGAGGTGTGGTGGCGCACTTGACCTTCGGTCAAGTGCGCCGGTCGCGGGCCAAGTGGGTCAAACTGGTTCATATCGGGGCATTTCTAAGGCCTTTCTGGCTCCTGCTGCTTGCCGCGGCGTGAATCGGGCAGCATAGGAGCGGCTTGTCAGCGGCCATTTCGAGGCGATGGCAGTTACGGCGTGTTACCAGCGGCGGGTGATCTGGCCGTCGCGTTGGAGCTTCTCGAGGTGATGAGTGAGGGCTTGGCCGGCTTCCAGGATCCGGAGCACGTCGGGGTGGAAGTAGCGCTGGGTGGTGGTGATGAGCCGGTGGCCTGCGATTTCCTTGAGGATGTGCGGAAGGATTCCGGCGTCGGCCATCCAGGTTAGGCCGGTGTGGCGCAGGTCGTGGCGGCGCAGGTGTTCGTAGTCGAGGTCCCGGGTGACGTCGTCCCAGTGGGTGGCGTCGCGCAGGACTGCGGTGCTGATGCGACCGCCGCGCGGGCCGGTGTAGAGGCGGGCGTCCGGGTCGCCTCGCGTCGCTTGGAGCTGCCTGATGATGAGTGGCCGCAGTGGTTCGATGATCGGGATGAAGCGGGCGACCCTGCCTTTGGTGTGCTTGTCGACCAGGCCGCCGGGAGCGGGGGTGGTCTGTCGGCGGCAGGTCAGGAGCCACTTGTCGGTATCGACGTCGCGGGCCCGGACTCCGGAGACCTCGCCGATCCTTGTGGCAGTGCAGGCGCTGTGGACGACGACATCACCCCATCCGCGATAGCGGTTGTATGAGGCCGCGACTAGGGCATCGGCGAGTTCGGTGAGGGCGTCCCAGTCGCGCAGGGCGAGGGAGCGGGGATCCCGCAGTTCGTCTTCGACTTGCTGGTATTCGCGCTGTCAGCCGGTGATGTGGGCGGGGTTGTGTTCGAGGATGCCGTCCACGATGGCCTGCTCGAAGATGCGGGAGAGCATGGCGAGGGTGTTCTTGATCGTGGAGCGGCTGCAGCCATCGGCAATCCAGCCGAGAACTGCCGCAGTGATGAGAGCGGTGGTGATCAAGCGGAGGGGGAGTTGCCCGAGCTCGGGCTCGATCCGCAGGCGCCAGCCGGCGAGGTAGGGGGCGTACGTGGTGGTTTCCAGGCCGGTCAGGATGGCCGAGAGGCGGAGGTTGACGTAGTCGCCCAATGGCATGGAGGCCAGGGACGGGAGGACGGGGCTGCCGGTGGCGTCGGCCAGGATGGTCAACCATTGGGTGACCAGTGTCGGGTCGAGCCCATTGTGGACGGCCCCTGCCAGGAAGCTGGCCCAGGCCTGCGTCTGGGTCGGGGTGGCCTGGGGGGCCGGCGGGCGGGGGCCGGTAAGCGGTGAAGTGCGGTATTGCGAGCGCAGGGCGCTCGGCGGAGCCGGAAGGTCGGCGGTGGTGATCTCGCTGAACGGATCCGGGGCGACTGATTCCCAGGGATGCATTGAAGTACTCATGCACCATGGTTGCGCCGGTTCCGCTTGCTTGTTTGATGCCGTCATGGTGTCATTGCTTCATGCTCTATGCTGTGCCATTGCTGCAGGACATCGACCAGTCCGTCCTCGCGGAGATTGACGAGATGCGCAACCGGCTGCGTCTCCATCTGCGCACTTCACGTCGCTGGGAGGGGCAGCTGCGGCGTAACCTCACGGCGCGGGCAATCGCCGGATCGAACACGATCGAGGGCTACGCCGCGAGCGTGTCGGACGTCGAGGACATCATGGTCGGCGAAGCGCCGATCGATGCGAACGACACCGTCACGGCCGAGATCGAGGGCTATCGGCAGGCGATGACCTACATCCAGCGCCTCGCTGAAGCGGGCGACGACTTCGCCTACAGCAAGGGCCTGCTCAACTCGCTGCACTTCATGATGCAAGGCCACCACCTGATCAAACGGCCCGGCTGGTGGCGCACCGGGCCGGTGTACGTCACCTCCGCCGAAGACCCGACCATCGCCGCCTACACCGCCCCTGATGCCCAGCAGCTGGCAGAACTGACTGGCGAACTGGTCGAGTGGCTGAACGAGGGCGATCTGAACGCTCCGGGACTGGTGCGGGCCTCGATGGCGCACCTGAACCTGGTGGCCATCCACCCTTGGTCGGACGGCAACGGGCGGATGTCCCGCGCCCTGCACACCCTGGTCCTGGCCCGCGAAGGGATCATGGCGCCGGAGTTCTCCAGCATCGAGGAATGGCTCGGCCGGGCCCGCAACACCTACCGCTACTACGACATCCTCGCCGACGTTGGCGGCCCCGTCTGGACTCCCGACCGCGACACCCTGCCCTGGATTCGGTTCTGCCTGCGCGCCCACCACCAGCAGGCCCAGAGCGTCGAGCGCCAGGTGAACACCACCCGCGAGGTCTGGACCGCCCTCGACGAAGCCGTCGAGCGGCGCGGCTGGCCCGACCGCATGCTCTACGCCCTCTACCCCGCCGCCATGGGCAACCGCCTGCGCCGCGCCACCTACCAGGCCGACGCCGAACTCAGCGAACAGCAGGCCCAACGCGACATCCGCGAACTCGTTCGCGCCGGCTGGCTTGCAGCCCAAGGCGAGGCGCAGGGCCGCTACTACACTGCAGGCTCGGACCTTCCCGAAGCCATCGTTCGAGGCGTACGGGAACCGCGGCCCCTTCGTGATCCTTATGCCTGAGGTTCATTTAGTGGGTGCCAGGCCGATCAGGAGCGGCACGGCTTCCAGCGGGTTGATCGGGGTGTGTCCAGTGAACGGTGTAACTCGGTTGGGTTGAGTTAGCGGCGGCCGGCGGAGAGTCGGCCGTCGAAGGCGATCTCGAAGGCGTTCAACGCGGCCTTCCAGCGGGTCATCCAGCGTTTGCGGCCGTCACCGGTCGGGTCGAGGGACATGATCGCCATGTAGACGCACTTCAGGGCCGCCTGCTCGTTCGGGAAGTGCCCGCGCGAGCGGACGGCCTTGCGAATCCGGGCGTTGACGGACTCGATGGCGTTCGTGGTGCAGATGACCCGGCGGACCTCGACGTCAAAGCTCAGGAACGGCACGAACTCGGCCCAGGCGTTCTCCCAGAGCCGCACGATCGCCGGATACTTCTTGCCCCAGGCTTCGGTGAACTCGACGAACCGCTCGAGTGCGGCGTCCTCGGTCGGCGCGGTGTAGACGGGCTTGAGGGCCTTCGAGATCTTGTCCCAGTCCTGGCGGGCCGCGTAGCGGAACGAGGCCCGGATCAGGTGGACGATGCAGGTCTGGGTGACGGCCTGCGGCCAGACCGCGGCAATGGCGTCCGGAAGGCCCTTGAGACCGTCGCAGACGACCATGCACACGTCCGCGACGCCGCGGTTCTTGATCTCGGTCAGGACGTGCAGCCAGTACTTGGCGCCCTCGCCGCCGTCGCCGGCCCACAGCCCGAGGATCTCCCTGGTGCCCTCGACGGTGACCGCCAGCGCCACGTAGATCGGGCGGTTGGCGACCTGGCCGTCTCGGAGCTTCACGTGCACGCAGTCGATAAAGACCACGGGATAGACCGGGTCCAGCGGCCGGTTCTGCCACTCGGCCATGCCCGCGATCATCTGGTCCGTGATGGTCGAGATGGTCTGCTTGGACACCTCGGCGCCGTAGACCTCGGCCAGGTGCGCGGAGATCTCCCCGTGCGTAAGACCGCGGGCGGACAGCGAGAGAACCATCTCGTCGACCCCGGACAGGCGCCGCTGGCGCTTGCGGACCAACTGCGGCTCGAACGAACCCTCGCGGTCGCGGGGGACGTCGATCTCGACCGGGCCGACCTCGGTCAGCACGGTCTTCGACCGGATGCCGTTGCGCGAGTTCCCGCTGCCGGCCCCCGCCGGGTCATGCTTCTCATAGCCGAGGTGGTCCGTCATTTCGCCTTCGAGGGCGGACTCCAGGATCTTCTTCGTCAGCTGCTGGAGCAGGCCCCCCGCACCGGTGAGCTGCAGCCCGCTCGCTCGGGCCCGGTCGACCAACTGTCCGATCAACTGCTCGTCCAGGGCGTCCGGCTGCAACTCCACCGGCTTCGCTGCCTCGACGGCCTCGGCCGAGACGGTCACGTCCTTCATCAGGTGCTACTTCCTTGATCGGGAGTTACACCGTTCTTTGTACAGACCCGACTGTCGATGTCATTGAACAAGCCGGGCGGGCGTTGGCGCGGGGCCTGTCGAGAGAGCCCCTCTGAGACCCGCCCGGTTCTGCGGCAAGGTGTTCTGCGTTCACGACCGGGGAGTGGATCGTGGCACATAAGATGGGTTGTGGGAGCACAGTGGCGCTAGTGCTCGCAGGTGTCACGGTAGCCGCACGACCCAGAGGGGGGATTGCTTCGCGATGGACGTCTTTGAGGTGCATCGAAAGCTGATCAAGGACTACGACGAGTTCACCCGAGCTCTCGTCCAGATCAGCGATCCGGGCATCCGCCAGCACCTGGAAGACGAGCGCGAGGCAAAGGCGCGCTGGCCGGAGCCGTGGGTGTCCCTCAACCCCAACTTCCGCCAAGGTGGCACGGTCGCGCAGCTGGTAGAGGACAAGGAGCTCGAGCCCCCGTGCGGGCTGTACTTCCGAGATAAGAAGCGTGAGAGCGACGAGAATGCGCGCTCTCTCACGCTCCACCAGCACCAGCGGCAGGCACTCGATGCTGCGAAGTCTGGGGACTCCTACGTTCTGACGACAGGCACTGGCTCCGGTAAGAGTCTGAGCTACATCGTGCCCATCGTCAATGAAGTCCTGCGTAACCCTAATCCGGGCAGCATCTCGGCGATCGTGGTCTACCCCATGAACGCTTTGGCCAACAGCCAGCTGCACGAGCTGGAGACATACCTGGAAAAGGGCGTCGAGCCGAGCGAGCGCAAGGTCACCTTCGCTCGCTACACCGGGCAGGAGAAGAAGGGCGACAAGCAGTCCGTCCTGGATAAGAAGCCAGACATCCTGCTGACCAACTACGTCATGCTGGAGTACCTGCTCACCAGGCCCGACGAACGGCGCGAGCTGATCGGCGCCGCGCGTGGGTTGAAGTTCCTGGTGCTCGACGAGTTGCACACGTATCGCGGTCGGCAGGGTGCGGATGTCGCTCTGCTTGTGCGCCGCCTGCGTGACGCTTGTGATGCCCCTAGCCTTCAGTGCATTGGGACCTCCGCCACCATGGCCACGGGGGCTACATTCGAGGAGGTGCAGGAGGAGGTCGCCAAGGTCGCGAGCAGCCTCTTCGGGGTTGTGGTGCGACCGGAGCGGGTCATCGGTGAAACGCTGGAGCGGGCGACGGACCCGACTGTTACTGGGCCGTCGATCGGCAAGGCCGCCCTCACGAGGGCCGTCCGGCGGGCCGTTGCCGGAAAGCTTCCGGGGGACTACTTTGCCCTGGCTGAGGACCCTCTGGCGTGCTGGATCGAGGACGCCTTCGGTCTGTACTACGACGAGGCCCAGAAGCGGCTGGTCCGACGCCTTCCCACGAGGGTCTCCGACGCGGCTGACGAGCTCGGACAGGACTGCAGCGTTTCGGTGGAAGAGTGCCAGATCGCGATCCAGACGATGCTGCGCGCCGGCGCGGCCGCTCGTCATCCGCAGACCTTGCGCCCGCTGTTCGCCTTCCGGCTGCACCAGTTCCTGTCCAAAGGCGACACCGTATATGCGAGCCTGGAACCGCGTACAGCACGCTACCTCACCAGCCAATACCAGGTATCCGTACCGCACCGCCGAGACCACCCGCTGATCCCGCTTGCGTTCTGCCGCGAGTGCGGCCTCGACTACCTCGTAGTCTCGCGTGTCACGGCCGACGAGCAGCGACTCCTGGCCCGCCAGGATCCCGAGGGGCCCGGGCGGTCGGATGACGGATACCTCTACTTGTGCGACGAGCCGGCCTGGCCAGAACACTGGGATGCGAGAGGTGACATCCCGGGCGTGGCCGATCGCCTGCCCAGCACGTGGGTCGAGACGGACGGCACGGGCAACCGTACGCTGGTGGATGCCCGAAAGCATGATCTCCCAAAGAAGGTCTGGGTCAATCCTGATGGGCGGCTGACCACGCCCGGGGAAGGCATGGCCTGCTGGTACATAGCCGCCCCTTTCCGGTTCTGCCTGCGATGCGGCGTTTCCTACGAGCAGTTGAAGGTCAATGACTTCGCCAAACTGGCCACCTTCGCGGCTGAGGGGCGCAGCTCCGCGGTGTCATTGATTAGTGCCAGCGTCATCCGTTCCCTACGTGCGGAACCGCTGAAGGATGACGCCCGCAAGCTGCTTACCTTCGTTGACAACCGCCAGGACGCCAGCCTCCAAGCCGGGCACTTCAACGATTTTGCCCAGGTCACCCAGATCCGGGGAGCGCTGTACCGGGCGCTGGACGCAGACCGGGAGTCCGGAGGGAACGGACTGCGGCACAGCGCATTGCCCCAGGCGGTCGAGCAGGCGCTGGACCTGCCGATGGTCGCCTTCGCCAGGCATCCCGAGGTGAAGTTCCATCAGCGCGACGAGGTGCTGGGCACGCTGCGCAAGGCCCTGGCGTACCGCATCTACGCAGACCTGGAACGTGGTTGGCGCCTTACCATGCCGAACCTCTCCCAGACTGGTCTGCTGCTCTTCGACTACCTCTCCCTCGGAGACATTGCCCGGGATCAGGAGTGCTGGGACGGTACCCATCCGCTGCTGTCACAGGATTCCCCTGCGCACCGCGAGCAGATCGCTCGCATCCTGTTGGACGAGCTGCGCCGGTCGCTGGCGGTCGACGAACCGCTGCTGACCAAGGACGGACACGAGCGGCTCCTCGCGGAGTCCCAGCAGAACCTCCTTGGCATCTGGTCTGTGCCCGAGCGGGAGCCACGGGTCTCCTCCAAGGCGGCGTTCGCCCGCCGCGCCCCTAAAACAACAGCCGCGTCCGGCTCCGGCGGCTTCCGAAGCGGCTTCCAGGGTAAGGACGCGCTCTATCTCAGCGGGCTCGGTGCCTACGGTCGCTTCCTGCGGCGTCCGGGGGCCTTCGGTGCCATCGCGGGACGTCAGGGCAAGCGCATCTCGGTTGCGGAGGCCGAGGCGGTGATCCGCTGCCTGTTGGAGGTCTTGGAACGGTACGGGCTGCTCCGCGCGATCGATGAGGACAAGGACGCGGTGGTCGGTTACCAGCTGAAGTCCTCGGCGCTGATCTGGCTGCCAGGCGTCGGCGAGCATGCCGAACCCGACCCGCTTCGCAAGGTGACCGACAGCACTGTTGGCGCCCAGGTGAATCCATTCTTCCGTGACCTTTACCGCGACGCGGCCCGTGATCTGCAGGGCCTGGAAGCACGCGAGCACACCGCCCAGGTGCAGGCGGACATTCGGCAGGAGCGAGAGCTGGCCTTTCGCAGCGGAGAGCTGAAGCTGCTCTACTGCTCGCCGACGATGGAACTCGGCGTTGACATCGCTACTCTCAACGCTGTGGCGATGCGCAACGTCCCACCCACGCCCGCCAACTACGCCCAGCGTTCGGGGCGGGCTGGCCGCTCCGGTCAGCCGGCCCTGGTCACCACGTACTGTTCGACCGGCAGTGCCCATGATCAGTACTACTTCCGCCGTTCCGAGCTGATGGTCTCGGGCCGGGTCCAGCCGCCCAGGCTCGACCTCTGCAATGAGGACCTGCTGCGATCGCATGTCCAGGCGATCTGGCTCGCCGAGACCGGCGTGTACCTGGGTGAGCGGATGACCCAGGTCCTCCAAGTTGATGTCCAGCCGGTCGAGTTCGCAGTCGAGCCGCCGCTGCCCGTGACCGATGAGCTGCGGGGGCTGCTCGACAGCCCTGGCGCGGCCCAGCGCGCCATTGAGCACACCCGCACGGTGCTGGAGCCGCTGCGGCCGGCCCTCCTCAAGACGGCCTGGTGGTACGAGGGGTGGATCGAGGACACGGTCCGGTCCGCCCGCGACTCGTTCGATGAGGCGTGTGAGCGTTGGCGCAGGCTCTACCGCGCGGCGACCGCCGAGCGTGAGGAGCAGCATCGGTATGCCGGTGACGTCTCCTCGACCGCCGCGGCGCGCAGGCGGGCTCAGATTCGTCGTGCCGAAGCCGAGCAGCAGCTGCGGCTGCTGCGCAACGAGGACGAGGAGACGTCGTTCAGTGACTTTTACACTTACCGCTACTTCGCCTCCGAGGGCTTCTTGCCCGGTTACTCTTTTCCTCGCTTGCCGCTTGCGGCCTATCTGCCGGGTGAGCGGCGACAGGGCTCCTACATCCAGCGGCCGCGCTTCATCGCTATCAGCGAGTTCGGCCCAGGAGCTCTGATCTACCACGAGGGATCGCGCTACAAGGTCAGCGAGATCCAGGTCCCGGTCGGAGAGAAGAGCGGCGAGGTCGCTATGACGGATGCCCGCATCTGTGGCTCCTGCGGCTACTGGCACGATCGGAGGACCGGAGCCGACCGGTGCCTGCAGTGCGGTGCGCCGCTCGCCGCGATCCTTCAGCGGCTGATGCATCTGAGCACGGTCAAGGCGACCCCGGTCCGCCGGATCTCGACCGATGAAGAGGAGCGCATCAGGGCGGGCTTCGAGCTGCGCACCTCCTACCAGTTCAACGACAGTGGCGCCAGGACGCCATTCACCGAGACGGTCTTCCTGGGCCCGGGCAACACTGGTACGGGTGCCGGAGCGCCGATCGCGCGGTTGACCTATGGAGACACCGCCACGGTCCGCATCGTCAACCTCGGCCGCAGGCGGCGGCAGCACCCGGGCGACTACGGGTTCTGGCTCGACCCCGTCCGTGGCCAGTGGCTCGGCGACGGCCAGGCCGCCAAACGAGGCGTTGAACTCGCCGCTGAGGAAGAGGGGTTGGCTCCTCTCGCGAACGCTGTCCGACCGGTCCAGGTCGTGCCCTATGTCGAGGACCGCAAGAACATCGCGGTCTTCCGCCTTGAGCAGCCGCTCAGCGGCGACGAGATTCTGCAGCGGATGACTGCGGTGACCCTGCGGTATGCCCTGGAACGCGGGATCGAGGCGCACTACCAGTTGGAGGACTCCGAACTCTCCAGTGAGGACCTGCCGGACCGTGAGGGGCGCGCCCGCATGCTCTTCGTCGAGGGAGCGGAGGGCGGAGCCGGAGTTCTACGGCACCTTCGCGACGACGACCAGGCTCTCGCTGACGTCGCACGCGCCGCTCTGGAGATCATCCACATCGATCCGGACACTGGGGAAGACCGCGGCCAGGCTGCGGGAGCCCGGGAGCGCTGTGAGCGAGGCTGCTACGACTGCCTCCTCTCTTACGCCAACCAGGCGCACCATCTACAGATCGACCGCAAGACCGTGGTCTCGCTGTTGCTGGACATGATCCACGCCGTGCGGGAGCAGTCACCGACCTCCGATGCGGGCGCGGCGGTGCTGGCCGGCCAGTCGACTGTCCAGAGCATTGGCGCGAGGGCCGAGGCCCTGGCCGAGATGTCACCGGTCCCCGAGGCCCGGCAGTTCGTCGCATGGCTACGCGAGCGCGGCTACCGGATGCCGCACTCGACCAACGCCGAAGTTCCCTCAGCCCGAGCGATGCCCGATTTCATCTACCATCTGCCAGGCGCAGATGTCGCGATCTTCGTGGGCGGCCCCCACGTGACCGCCTCCTCGCATGAGGCAGGCGGCCGTGACAAAGCGGCGGAGACCCGCCTTGCCAACCGCGGCTGGCTGGTCATAAGGGTCCCGGCCGAAGCCTCGGGCGAAGCGGGCGAGATCACAACCGAGACATGGGAGCAGATGGTGAGCGAGTACCCCGAGGTCTTCGGTACCGGCAGGGCAGCGCGATGACCACGCACGCTGACGCGGGACTGGATCGTGCCCCGGGTAGCATCGTCTCCGCCCGTGGCCGTGACTGGGTCGTCCTCCCCAAGAAGGCCGGCGGGCTCGTCGTCGCCCGGCCCCTCGACGGGGACCTGGAATTCGTCACCGCGCTGTTCCCCCATGAGATCCAGGACGCAAGCTTTCCTGACCCGGCCCTCGCCCAGGACGAGATTGGCGACTTCTCCGCCGCCGGCCTGCTGCGTACCGCGCTGAGGGTGTCCGCCCCGGCCGGCCCGGGCCCCTTCCGCAGTCTGGCGGCGCTGGCCGTGCAGCCTCGCCAGTATCAGCTGGTGCCGCTGATGATGGCGCTGAAGATGCCGGTTACCCGGCTTCTCATCGGGGACGACGTCGGAGTCGGCAAGACGGTCGAAGCAGCTCTCATCGCCAAGGAGCTCCTGGACGAGGGAGCTGCCCGGGGCCTGACCGTACTGTGCTCGCCAGCCCTGGCCGACCAGTGGCAGCGCGAGCTGTCGGAAAAGTTCGGCATCGAGGCCGAGACTGTGCTTCCCTCGACGGCGGCCCGGTTGCAGAAGGGCGTGGATACGGCGGACGAAAGCATCTTCGACCGTTATCCCGTCACCATTGTCTCCACCGACTTCATCAAGCAGCCCGAACGCTTGCAACGTTTCATCGACCGCTGCCCTGACCTGCTCATCGTCGACGAGGTCCACTCCAGTGTCGGCGTTGGGGTCGGGCACCAGCAGCGCTACAAGGTGCTGCAGGAGCTGGCAGCCGATCCGAACCGGCATCTGATCCTGGTGAGCGCCACCCCGCACAGCGGTGACGCCGGAGCCTTCGACAAACTGACCGCCCTGCTCGACCCCAGGCTCGCGCCGGTGAAGGACGGAGGCCTGCCCCGGGAGAGCAGGGAGTACACCAACCTGCTGGCCGAGCACTTCGTGCAGCGCCGACGAGCCGACATCATGCGCTTCCACGGGCAGGAGACCCCCTTCCCGGGCGACCGCAAGCTGCGCCCGGCGCCGTACCTCCTCGACCAGCGGTACGCCCAGCTCATCACCGACATCCTCGGCTACGCCCGCGAGGACGTCCGGGGCTCGGACGGGAGCTTGCGCCGCCGCATGAGCTGGTGGGCGCTGCTCACGTTGCTACGCTGCGTGCTTTCCTCCCCGGCGGCGGCGGTTGCGACCCTTAGCACTCGGGCCGGCGTTGCCGCGGCCACGACTGTTCAGGAGGCCGACGCCATTGGCAGGGTCGCCGTTCTGGAGATCACGGGGGAGGAGACCAGCGAGGGCATCGACGTCGTCCCGGGCACTCTGTTGCCGGTTGAGGCACCGCAGGAGGACTCGGCGAGGTCAGAGACCGAACCCCTCGATCCCACCCTCGCGGCCTTCGCCCAGCGTGCCCAGGCCCTGGCAGACCAGGGCACCGAGCACGATGCAAAGCTGCGGACGCTGATCACCGAGGTGACCACCAGCCTGGCCGACGGCTACGACCCGATCGTGTTCTGTCAATTCATCCCTACGGCGCGGTACGTGGCAGACCGGCTGGCCGAGGAGCTGAAGCAGAGCATTCATGTCGCCTGTGTGACAGGTGAACTGCCTCCTGAGGAACGGCGGGCCCGGATCGAGGCACTGGGTGCCCTTCCCGGGCGGCATGTACTCGTCGCCACCGACTGCCTCTCCGAAGGCGTGAACCTCCAGCAGCACTTCGGTGCGGTGATCCACTACGACCTGTCCTGGAATCCCACCCGCCACGAGCAGCGGGAGGGGCGCGTCGACCGCTTCGGGCAGCGGCGGAAGAACGTTCGCGCCGTGACCCTTTTCGACCAGGGCACCGGTATCGATGGCGTGGTCCTGGACGTGCTGATCCGTAAATACCACGACATTGCCCGCCGCACCGGCGTTCGGGTGGCCATCCCCGACGGTGGAGAGAGCGTGCTCAAGGCGTTGAGTGAGAGCTTGATCCTGCGTGGCCAGTCCTCGGCCGAGCAGCTCGCGCTGGATCTCGGCGACGATCTCGAACTCGGTGCCGCCCGTGACCGCACCCACCAGGAGTGGGAGAGCGCCGCAGCCCGCCAAGCAAAGACCTTCACCAAGCACGCCCAGGCAGGTCTGCGCCCGGACGACGTCCAGGCTGAGCTCGATGCCCTCAAGCAGGACCTGGGGGAGCCTTCGGACATCGTGACCTTCGCCCGCGAGGCGCTCGGGGCTCTCGGTTCGGCCATCCGGGCGGACTCTGCGAGTGCGGGCTTCACGGCCGGCACCCAGGCCCTGCCGCTGGGATTGCGCCACACCCTCGGCGTCTTCGACGCGGCAGACCAGGAATTGGCGGCCGGTGCCGACACCGTCAGGATCAAGCGGGGCGGCGGTCGAGCCAAGACCCTTGCTGACCCTGTTTTGGTATTCCGCCCGGATCTGCCGGTCGGACCGGGCGAGCAGGCGCTCGTGCGTACCGATCCGGCAGTACGGGCGATCGCTCGCTATGTGCTCGACTCCGCCCTGGACCCGACCGTTCGCGAGCAAGATCGGCCGGGTCGGCGTCTCGGAGTGATCCGCACAACGGCTGTCGACACCCGGACGATCCTGTTCCTGGCCAGGTTTCGCTTCCGCCTCACACTGCCCGACCGTTCCCAGCCCGCTCCTCGTGGAACCGGCGGCGGACGACGCCCCGAGACCCTGGAACGAGTGGCCGAGGACGCCCGGCTGCTCGCTTGGCAGCCAGCCGAAGAAGAGGACGGAGATCCGGACGGCGGAATGTGGCTCACTGACGCGCGGGCTGCCCAGCTGCTTGCCGCCCGCCCGGACGGCAACGTTCTTCAAGGCCTTCGTCGATCCCAAGTGGCCTGGGCTCTTGAGGCCTTGAATCATCTCAAGCCTGACCTCAGGCAGCACGGGCGCAGCTTCGCCGAGCAGCTGCGCGATGCTCATATGCGGGTGCGCGAGGCCAGCGGTCAGCGCAACAGGGAGCGTGGAGCCGCCGTGGTACGCCGCATCGACGTGTCCTCCACCGGTAATCCCGACATCCTCGGTGTTTACGTCTACCTGCCTGTCCAGCCCGGCGGAGGAGCCCGGTGAGCGACCACACCCCCCTCGGCACCGGCCGACGTACGGCGGAGTCCGCGAAGTTCACCGCGGTCCATATCGAGCAGGGATTGCTCTCCAGTGAGCTGCTCATCCAGGTGGCCTCGGGCAGCCCGGAACTCCCCGGCGCTCGTCCGGCGGATTACTGGCTGGGCTCGCGCGGAAACCTCGGCGAGGCCGCCAGCACCCAGTGGGCTGTCCTGAAAAGCGCCTACCGCAGCTTCCGCGAGCTCCTCGTGGTGCATCCACTGAAGAAGCAGTCCGCTCAAGCTGTCCAGGATGACTGGTTGCTGCTGCTCTTCCAGGCCCTCGGCTATGGCATGCTGCCGCGCGCCGGGAAGCTCACGGCGAAGGCCCGTCCCGGCCAGACCTGGGAGGTCAGTCACCGCTACGGTGATCACCTGCCGGTGCAGCTGCTGGCCTGGGACACTGACCTGGATCGCGGCATCGCCGGAGCCAAGCGCGCGCCGCAGTCCCTGCTCCAGGATTTCCTCAACTCCTCGGATCGGCACCTCTGGGGCCTGCTCTCGAACGGAAAGGTCCTGCGGCTGCTCCGGGACTCCACCGCGCTGGTCGGCGCCGCGTATGTCGAGTTCGACCTTGAAGAGATCTTCGAGGAGGAGCTCTACGCGGACTTCGTCCTGTTGTTCGCTCTGTTGCACGCCTCGCGCTTCGAACTCGTCGCCAAGCCGGAGAAGAAACGCCGCGGGGGGAAGGCCGCAGACGCGACGACCGGAGTCGACCTCCTGGCGGCCCCGGGGGCTGAGGATGCCGAGACGGGCGAAGACGAGGACGCTGACGAAGACGAGGAAGCGGACGGCGAGTTCGAGCTGGGAGAGGCGGACGGCGAGTCGGAGGAGCGCGAGGTCCCGGCGGCCAGCTCTGGTCTGCCCTTGACGCCGGCAGACTGCCGGATGGAGTGGTGGCGCACCCACGCTTTGGAGACTGGCACGCGTGCCCGTGATCGCCTGCGTAGTCAGGTGGAGAAGGCCATCGCCGCACTCGGCACCGGATTCCTTCGGTCCAACCGGCACCTCACCGCCGCCCTGGCTGAGCACGGCCGACCCGCACTCGACGAGTTCCATCACGAACTCCTGCGCCTGATCTATCAGTTCATCTTCCTGTGCGTTGCCGAGGATCGGGATGCTCTCCTCGATAGCCGCGAGACGAAGGCCATGCGACTGGCCAGGAAGAACTATGAGAACTACTTCTCCACCTCCCGGCTGCGCCGGATCGCCGGGCGCCGGGCGGGTGACCGGAACACCGACCTCTGGCCGGGTCTCACATTTGTTCTTGACCGGCTCGGCACCGAGGGCGGCTGCCCCGAGCTGGCCCTCCCCGAGCTGGGCGGCCTGTACTTTCGCCAGGAGGGCGTCGAGGACGACGATCGCTCACGTAAGGGACTCATTCAGGCAGGTCTTCTGACCCGCCTGCTCGGTGGCGACGAGCCACTGCGAAGCAGTGTCCTGACCAACGAGTACCTCCTGCGAGCCGTCCACCTGCTGACCTGGACCGTCGGCGCCGATGGGCGCGTGCAGCGGGTCGACTATCGGCACCTGGACTCCGAGGAGCTCGGCAGCATCTACGAGTCACTTCTGGAGCTGATCCCGCGCTACAGCTCGCAGAGCGGCGAGTTCTGGCTTCAGAACCTCGCTGGGAACAAGCGTAAGGGCACTGGTTCCTACTACACGCCCACCTCCGTCATCGAGAAGCTCCTGGACAACGCGCTCGACCCCGTCATCGACCGGTTTGCGCAGCGTGGCGTCCCCGATGATCTGCTCAGGATCAAGCTGGTCGATCCTGCTTGTGGTTCCGGCCACGTCCTGGTTGCCGCCGCACGCCGAATCGCCCGCCGATACGTGGAGATGGAGACCGGTTTTGACGAGCCGACTCCTGCCAAGGTGCGCGAGGCGATGGGGAAGGTCGTTCGGAACTGCATCCACGGCGTGGACATCAACCCGCTCGCGGCAGAGCTCGCCAAGGTGTCGCTCTGGCTTGAGACGCTGGTCCCCGGAGAGCCGCTGGCCTACCTGGACGATCGGATCAAGGTCGGCAACGGCCTGCTCGGAGCCACCCCGACGCGTCTGGCACTCGGCCTGCCGGATGGTGCCTTCGAGGCCCTGGCCGGGGATGACGCGCGGACGCTGAGGGACCTCAAGGCCGCGAACAAGAAGGAGCGTCCGTCCAACCGCGGCGACGTCCAGGAGGCACTGCTCGATCCGCTGGTCAGAGTCGGCACGGCCGAGCTTCGAGTCAAGGCCGACCGGTTGGCCAAGTTGCCAGGTCGTACCCTTGCGCAGGTCCGTGAACAGGCACGCAGCTATCGTAAGTTCGCCGCAGATCAGGAACTGACGCTTGCCAAGCGGCTGGCTGACGCGTGGTGTGCGGCCTTCCTCTGGCGTAAGCACCCGGCCGCTCCGCCGGCCATCACGAGCGCCACCCTCCGGGACATCGAACGCAAGGGCATGCTGCCCGGCCTGCCTCCGCCGAGTGCGCAGGAGATCGCCGAACGCGGTTACCCCGAAACCGTCCTGGAGATCCGGGAGCGCGAGCGTGCAGGCGAGGAGGAGCTGGAAGCGCTGGCAGGCCGCAACCAGTTCTTCCATTGGCACCTGGAATTTCCTCGGGTGTTCCGCGTCGAAGACGACAGGGCGAAGGACCAGAACCCCGCCACCGGCTGGCAGGGCGGTTTCGACGCGGTGCTTGGCAACCCTCCCTGGGATCGGGTGAAGATCCAGCAGAAGGAGTGGTTCGCCGCCCGGGACGAGGAGGTCGCCGATGCCCCCAACACGGCGGCGCGGACCAGACTGATCAACGCGCTGTCCGAGAGCGAGGACGGCGCCGACCGTCAGCTGTTCGGGCAGTGGGAGACCGCCAAGCGCGAGGCTGCCGGAACCACCCGGATGCTCAGGGTCTCGGGGCTCTTCCCGCTAGCTGGACGCGGAGACGTGAACCTCTACGCGGTATTCGCGGAGCAGGCGCAGACGCTGCTCGCGCCGGAGGGCATGTCGGGACTCGTGGTCCCCACGGGAGTCGCGACCGACATGACGACGGCGGAGTTCTTCTCGACTTTGGTCGAGCAGGGGAGGCTCACCGCGGTCCTGGACATGGAGAACGAGGAGAAACTGTTCCCGGCGGTCACCAACCGCTACCGCTTCTGCCTGTTCATCGCTGGGCGGCCCCTTCGACCGCTCAAGAGCGTGCGTCTCGCGTTCCAGGCCAGGCGCCCGGACCAGCTGGACGACCGGGAGTTCAGGCTCGATGCTGAGGGCTTCCGGGCGATCAACCCCAACACCAGGACGTCCCCCGTCTGTGAGAGCCCGGAGCATGCCCGGGTGCTCAGGGGCATCCACGAGCGGGTGCCTGTGCTGTGGGAACGTAGCCCGAGGGAGATCAACGAGTGGGGGCTCTTCCCGCTGCGCATGTTCGACATGTCCACGGACTCCAAGAAGTTCCGCTCCTCTGAACGGCTGTCGAGGGACGGCTGGAAGCGGACCAGTTCCGTCTACAGCAAGGGCGAAGACCGCTTTCTGCCCCTTTACGAGGGGAAGCACGTCCACCAGTTCGACTCCCGCTTCGCCACCTACGAAGGCGCCACCCAGGCGCAGATCAACAAGGGCACCCTTCCCCGTCTGACCACTCAGGACCATGGGGACCCCTCCCGGCTGCCGCTGCCGCGCTACTGGGTGTCCGAGGAAGCGGTGGATGCTGAACTCGCTGCCAACGCCAAGAAGAAGAAGCCCGGCTGGACGCACGACTGGGTGATGGGCTGGCGGGACATCTGTAGGGCGTCCGACGAGCGTACGGTGATTGCTGCGGTTCTCCCGCGTGCCGCTATCGGGCACAAGCTACCGGTGCTTCTTTCGAAGGAGCGGCCGGAGCTGCTGATCGCCAACCTGAACAGTAGGGTCTTGGACTATGCCGCAAGGCAGAAGTACTCAGGTGCCTCACTCAGCTACTTCATTGTGGAACAGCTCCCCGTCCTGCCGCCGTCCACGTATGAAGATTCCGCGCCGTGGCTCGCCGGCGTCCCGCTCGACTCCTGGATCCGCGACCGTGTCGTGGAGTTGACCTACACGGGCTACGACATGGCACCCTTCGCTCGTTACCTCGGCGACACTGGTGGTCCGTTCATCTGGGACGAGGACCGCCGCTTTCTGATCCGTGCTGAGCTCGATGCCGCCTACTTCCACCTCTACGGAATCCAGAGCGAAGACCTTGACCTGATTCTCGATAGCTTCCGCGCCTTCAGGAACAGGTCTCCCGAGCTCTTCAAGAAGACCAGGGACCACATCCACCGGGTCTACGCGGCCATGGCTGACTGCGCCACTGCGGGCAAGCTCTACACCGACCCGGCCCTCACCCCGCCGCCCGGCAACGGTCCGCGCCACCCTGTGGGCTCGGTGCCCCTCACGCGCGCGCACCGCACCGAGCCTGCCAATCCCTCGGTCTCGTCCGTTCCCGCTGCTTTCACCACTGACGAGCCTGCTGATGGCGCCCTCTTCGGCTTGGACGAGATCGGGGGCGACGAGCAGCTCGGCCTTTGGGGCTGACACCCAGTCAAGGCAAAATGGGCTCCTGACCCGACGGCAATCACTCGGCCATCGCAGAAAGGCTGTACAGCTTGTCGACCACCACCCCCACGGTCACTGAGATCACGGGACGCGCGCTCCACCGTGCCGCCACGCTCCTGAGGGACTACCCCGACGGCCTCGCGCCAGAGAAACTGTGGCCGCTCGTTCGCGACTCGCTCCCAGAGCTGGTGCAGCAGTGGGAGGCCGCGATCGAGGGCTATCGCACCAGCTTTGAGCTCGGTTGCGGGCGGTCCGCCGCCGTCATGGTCAAGGCCGGTTGGTTGCGTCGGGGTGGCAGTCAGGGGTGGAAGCTGACCGGCCTTGGTGTGGAGGCTCTCGACGAGCACAAGAGCCCCGACGAGTTCTACCGCGCGGCCCTCAACGCCGACGACTACTGGCAGCGGCACCGGGAGGATTTCGACAAGGCCGGGCGACTTCTTGACCTGATCCCGGACGATCGTTGGGCCGCTCTGTCCGACTTCGCGGCCCTGTACGGTCTCGATGATCGTAGGCTGGCCGGCTGGCTTCAGACCGAGCGCCCCTCCGGTTGGCACCGGGTGCTCGGTGAGGACGCTTCCATCCCCGCCGGCACCTTCGGCATGAGCCAGCAGGATCGCGACGAATGGCGCATGCTGCTCCAGACGGACGGCTTGTTCGACGAAGCGCATTCCAGCCAGGACCGGATCCGTGCCCTTGTCCCGGCCCGTCTCCCGCGTGCGGAGCTCGAGGCGGTCAGAGGCGCCGGACAGCTGCTGGACACCGAAGCCGAGCGTGAGAGCGGGCTGGTGCCGCGTCGCGCATGGATGATCCGCGGCACCGACGCCACCGGCGCGAGTCTCATCCGATCCCACTGGCGGCACCACAACATCTGTTCCCTGCCGACCCAGGGCATCAAGCCGCTGCCGTCACGTCCCGCTCTCGGTGCTGTACGGGCGGCGATCGCCTCGGCTCTTCCCGGCCGGGGCACCGCGGAGCTGAACTCGCTCACCCAGCAGTTCCACGACTTCCTGACCGTCATGGCCGAGGACGACATTGTGCTGTGTAACGACGCGACCAAGGTCTACGTCGGTGTGGTCCAGGGGCCGGCGCGATGGCACGGGAAGGAGTCCGAGCAGGAGACCCCGTCGACCTGGGTTCAGCGACCAGTGGCCTGGCACAACCTTGACGACCCGGCAGCCTTCTTCGCCGATCTCCCCACGCGGCTTATCGATCTGCTCGACGACCCGAACATCGATGTCATCGAACTCAGCGAATTCACCGCGGACCTCCAACGCCTACTTGGCGAGCCCGGCGACCCCCAACGCGCTGAAGCGGCGGAGACTCCCGCAGAACTCCCCAACATCACTGAGGAACTGGCACACGAGCTCATGCTGCGCCGTGACTGGCTGCAGGACTGTATCGAGCTCCTACGCCGCAAGCCGCAGTTGGTGTTCTTCGGTCCGCCGGGCACCGGCAAGACCCATCTAGTTCAGGAGCTCGCGAAGCACCTTACCGGGGGCAGGCCCGAGAACACCCAACTCGTCCAGTTCCACCCGGCCTACTCCTACGAGGACTTCTTCGAGGGGATTCGACCCCGCCTGCTGCCCACCGCCGACGACCACCCTCGTTCCGGCGCTGCCACACAACAGGCCGTGGCTGGTGACCACCTCGGCTTCGAACTCGTTCGTGGCCCGCTGCGCCGCCTCGCGGACGCGGCACTCAAGCATCCTGCCCAGGTCTTTGTCCTGATCATCGACGAGATGAACCGCGGCAACCTCGCGAAGGTTTTTGGCGAGCTGTACTTCCTCCTCGACTACCGCGACCGCTCCGTGCGGCTGATGTACGGCGCCGACGGCAGCCGTAACTTTCGCCTGCCGCCGAATCTGGTGATCCTCGGCACCATGAACAGCGCCGATCGGAGCATCGCTCTGATGGACGGCGCCATGCGACGCCGGTTCTCTTTCTTGGAACTCCACCCCGACGAAGGTCCCGCGCACGATCTGCTCGCGACCTGGTCGACGCGCCGAGAGCATCCCGACACCGCAGCCCGGCTGCTGACTGCCCTCAACGAGGCCATTGCCGAATCACGCGGTACCGACCGGGACTTCCGCATCGGCCCGTCCTACTTCATGGATGATGCGATCCACCGCAATTCCCGAGGCTTGGAACTGGTCTGGCGCACCCAGATCCTTCCGCTCCTCGCTGAGTACCACTGGGGCGACCACACCGATATCGAATCCACCTACGGTCTGCACGTCCTGCTCAAGCGCATCGGCCTCAACCCATCCGCCGACGACGCCTGATGGCCGCACCGGTCCGTATCCACAGGAATCCCGGTACTGTCGTCTCCCTTCGAGAAGGAGATGCCTGGTCCGCGCACAATCTCACCTCCGCCCAGGCATCCGTGCTCGCCGAATCTGAGCTCGTTGACCTGCGACCGAACCGGAACGGAGCGTGGGAGATTCGACCCAAGAACGTCATCGGCGCCGTGCGACGCGGTTACGGCGCTGACGCTGTGCAGCTGCGGATACTGCCCAAGGTCAGGATCGACCGCTTGCTCTTTCTACTCCAGTACGCGGCTCGCGGCATCGAGTGGCGGCCGGAACCCGTGGACGCCACCGAGCGGGACGACCTGCTGCCGGCCATCGCGCACGCACTCTGCTCGGCCGCCGAACGTGCGCTTCTGCAGGGCCCGTTGAATGGATATCGGGAGGTCCGCGACAGCTCACCGGTCGCTCGCGGTCGGCTTCTCATCACTGAACAGCTACGCAGGCGCCCCGGCCGTCCGGTGCCCTTCGAGGTCGAATACGACGAATACACGGCCGATGTCCCCGAGAACCGGATCCTCCTCGGTGCTGTCCACCACCTGCTGCGCCTCCCCGACCTCACCCCCGCGCAGCGAACCAGACTGCGTGCTCTGGCCACCCGGCTCGACGGCGTCCATCCCGCGCAACCCGGCCGCCCGCTGCCTCTGTGGAGCGCTAACCGCCTCAATAGCCGCTACTCGCAGGCCCTGGCACTGTCCGACCTGGTCCTGCGAGGTGCCTCGTACGAGTTCGACGACGGATGTGACCTGCTCGTTGACGGACTCCTGCTACGGATGTGGATGATCTATGAGGAATTCGTCGGCAAGGCCGTCGGCGCCGCCCTTGACCAGGACCACCGCCACGCCTTCAGCCAGACACCCGACACGAGTCGTCACCTGGACGCACGTCGCGGCCACCTGCTCAAGCCCGACCTCGTCCACTACCGCCGCTCGCCTGATGGCCCACCGCGCCCTGTGGCGGTCGTGGACGCCAAGTACAAGCAAGACCGAAGCCGCGACGACCTGTACCAGATGCTCGCGTACTGTCTCCGGCTTGATCTGACTGAGGGGCATCTCGTCTATGTTGGGGGCCGCCCGGACACCGTCGAGATTCCCGTCCCTGGGGGTCGCATCCTCATCCACCGACATAGGCTGGACCTCGCTGCTCCACATGTGAAGCTGCAGCTTCACATCGCGGCTATTGCTGATTCAGTTCGCCGCGGACTCCCATCATGGGCGGCGGGTGATTGAGATCGCCCCGGCTCGTCTTGGCTCCCCCGGATCGAACTGGGTAGGGCTGCGACGCCCGGATCGGTGGCGGGGCCTCATTCTCGGGGCACTGCCGGGCGAGGACTTCGGCGCGGTGGCCAGCAGTCATCAACCCTGGCCCTTGTGATGGGAGATCTTGTCGAGGCCGGAGCGGCGCGCGCGGATCGGCACCGAGGCCTGCACGACCTGATGCAACGGCCACCGGGATAGGACCCTGACCACGTAGGCCGGTGACCTGGAACTGGCCACCCCCAAGGGGCGCAGCGGCAGCTTCTTCCCCAGTTTACTCGAACGCTTGTGCCGCATTGACCAGGCGCTCTACGCGAGCGTACGTACTCGGGGTGTCCACCTGCCCGGTCGACGACCTGGCCAGAGCCCTGGGCGCGGACACCGGCACCTCCAAGAGCAAGGTCTCCAGGATCTGCGCGGACCTGGACGAACAGCTCACCGCGTTCCGAGACAGGTCCCTGGGCGACATCCGCTTCGCCTGCGGCCGAGTTCCTGTGCTCCCTGCGCGAGCGGGCTTTTCCGAGGTCCGCTTGGTCATCGCAGACCACCAGCGGCCTGGTCAAGGCGGTCCGCAAGGTCATGCTCGGCGCCGGCTACCAGCGCTGCCGTGTTCGCATCCTCCGTAACTCCTTCGCGATCATCCCGAAGGAGCAGGCGAGATGGGCACTGCGATCATCCGTACGATCTTCGCCCAACCCGCCGAAGCCGGGGTCCGCACCCAGCTCGACACCGTGGCCGACATGCTCGGCGAGCAGTTTCCCAAGGTCAGCCAGATGCGGCTGGAAGCCAAGGACGGCCTGACCCGCCTTCGCGGCCTCACTGGAAGGACAATGGAAGAAGATCCAGTCCACCGACCTGCTGGAGCGGATCAGCCGCGAGATTAAACGCCGCACAGACGTCGCCCAGTCTGCACCAACGACGGCTCACTTCTACGGCTGGTCACCTCGTGCTCTTCGAGGTGGACGAAGAATTGATCGCCTTCCCCAGCCTGCCCGAGGGCGGCATGGAGCAAATCTACCCAGCCCGCGATGAATTTGCCTTTAACGCAGGACCGTTGGCATGCGACAAATACACCAGGCCAAGGGGCGCGACCACAGACTCGACATCGGCCTTCCTTCTTCGTGAGATCGACGGTGTACGTCCACGTCCCGCGCTTCATGTCTCCGATCAGCCGCAGGCACCATGGCCCCAGCTGCTTCATGTTCCCGTCCCTACAGCCACACCGCCGGTAGACCTGGCCACGCTGCGCACGGTGTCCCATGAGCTTCCCCTTCTCTCGGACTGGATGGTGGCTCTGGGGCAAGAGTGACTTGCAGTGTCGGACGTGGCGACAGGGCGTACGGGGCGGTGCGCGAAGTACTCAGAACCAGACGGCGAAGACACGCTCAAGACGACACACCATCCGGAAGATCACGATCCGTAGTCGGTGGGTAAGCGGCCGTGATCCGCTCGCGGGAACCAGTGCCGCAGGCCGGCCGGCGTCGTCGACGCAGCGGCTGTCGGGACCGCACGGCGGTGCTTGCTGAAGGATCGACAGATCGCGGTCACCGACAGTAGCTGCGGCGGGGTCGCTGGCCCTGGGACCACTTTGGGACCACGCCCGATGGGTGCCCATGAACGCTGATGGGCGAAAACGGACACTTGTGTGCGAAGTAAACACTGAGCCACGGTCAGTAATCTGTGGCGCCACTTCTGCTGATAGTCTCCAACTCACCTGTACCTCATGGTAGTTGAGCAACAAAGAAGTCGGGATCTTGAGGTCTTGGCTATCGACAATGGTTGAACCCCTTGACTGGGGGTCAATGGGTCGCAGGTTCAAATCCTGTCGTCCCGACAGTGATGTCGGAGGGCCGTTGGCTGGGAGAAATCCCAGGCTAGTGCTCTGACCGGCAACGTTCGCCGGGTTGGCGGTGACGACGCCTGAACCGGTTGGATGTGGGCCGACATCCGATCCGACGGGGAGGTGCGGTGGCGGAGCCAGTCAGAGTTCGGAGGTTCACCGACCAGGAGGGCCAGCAGTTACAGCGGATCGTGCGCCGGGGCAGCACCAGCTCGGTGCGCTACCGGCGGGCGATGATGCTGCTGGCCTCGGCCGGAGGAAACCGAGTTCCGGTGATCGCGAAGCTGGTCCAGGCCGATGAGGACACGGTGCGCGATGTGATCCACCGGTTCAACGAGATCGGCCTGGCCTGCCTGGACCCTCAGTGGGCGGGAGGCCGTCCCCGCCTGCTCAGTCCTGACGACGAGGACTTCGTCGTCCAGACGGCCACCACCCGCCCGACCAAGTTCGGGCAGCCCTTCACCCGCTGGTCCATCCGCAAACTGCTCGCCTACCTGCGCAAGGTCCACGGCCGGGTGATCCGCATCGGCCGCGAGGCCCTGCGCTGCCTGCTTGCCCGACGCGGCGTCACCTTCCAACGCACCAAGACGTGGAAGGAGTCCACCGACCCCGAGTACGACGCCAAACTCGACCGGATCGAGCGCGTCCTGGACCGCTTCCCCGACCGGACGTTCGCGTTCGACGAGTTCGGCCCGCTCGGCATCCGCCCCACCGCGGGCACCTGTTGGGCCGAGCAGGGCCGGCCCAACCGGCTCCCGGCGACCTACAAGCGGACCCACGGCGTCACGTACTTCCACGGCTGCTACTCGATCGGTGACGACACCTTGTGGGGCGTCAACCGCCGCCGCAAGGGCGCCACGAACACACTCGCCGCGCTCAAGTCGATCCGGGCCGCCCGCCCGGACGGCGCCCCGGTCTAGGTGATCCTGGACAACCTCTCCGCCCATAACGGCAAGAAGATCCTGCGCTGGGCGAGGAACAACAACGTCCACCTCTGCTTCACCCCGACCAACACCTCCTGGGCGAACCCGATCGAGGCGCACTTCGGACCGCTGCGGCAGTTCACTCTGGCCAACTCGAATCACCCGAACCACCCGGTCCAGACCCGCGCTCTGTACGCATACCTGCGCTGGCGCAACGCCAATGCCCGCCACCCTGACGTCCTGGAAGCCCAACGCCGCGAACGCGCCCGTATCCGCAGCGAGAAGGGCCTGCGTTGGGGCGGCAGACCTGCCATCGCCGCCTGATCAAGCAACTGGGCGATCCATGCGGTCGCAGCATTAGCATCCCTTGCCATGACCGATTCGGAGCACGTCCTTGACTGGCTGCAGGACTGGTACGCCGACCAGTGCAACGAGGACTGGGAGCACGAGTGGGGCGTGAAGATCGAAACGCTCGACAATCCCGGTTGGACCGTCACCATTGACTTGGAGGAGACGGACTTGGAGGAATGCGAGTACCCCCGGCAGGACGTCAACCGCAGCACGCACGACTGGGTGTGGGTGTGGACGTCCGAGAAGATCTTTCACGCTAGGTGCGGCCCAGGCAACCTCACCGAGGCCCTCACACTGTTCCGCTCCTGGGCGACCGTGAACGCTCCCTGAGCGCTCACGCAGCCCGAGCGCCCCAACCCGGCGAACGTATGCGGTCAGAGCACTAGCGGCCTTTTGTTTATGGTGTGGCAGGTGGTGGGCGGCCGCGGCGCCGCTGTTCTGCGATCTTGCCAGGGACCAGTCGGGGGCCGCAGCTGGTGGCCGGGGGGGCGCCTCAACCCGCTGAGGCGACCCTGCGTTCGCGCCTGCACGAGGTCGCCGGCCTGCCGGTCGGGAGGGACCTTGCGCAGTCCGATCAGGGCATCGATGTTCAGGTGCTCGGCGAGCAGGGCCTTGAGGTTGCGGCGGGCGAGGAGATCCAGTTCGACTGGGGGGAGCTCCCGGGGGTGGAGTCGTCCTCGCGGGACGACCCGGTCGGCCTTCTCGCGCACCCGCGGTTCGGCGAGCTCGGCCAGCCGCGTGTTGCGGTCCCAAAGTATGTCCTCGTTGACAGTCCATTCGATCCGGTGCCGGCCAGCCGCGTTCTCCGGGGCGCCGCGCCACAGTGCCACGGCGCTGCCGACGGGTGTGTGGACCCGGACCCTCGGCGACCCTGAAGGACCCGGCGGCAGCTGCCGCCGGGTCCTTCAGGCGGGGCGGTGCGGTGGTCAGTTCGGTCGGGTGGCCGTCAAGGGTTGTGTTGAACTCTTCGATGGCGTCCTGGTGTTCGGCCCCTGGCAGGGTGCGGGGCAGGACAGCCAGGGCCACCGGTGGTGGGTGCGGTCCTGAGGGGGGCTGAGGGCGCTGCGCACGCCATGAACCGCCGGACACCGCCCGGCGAGGGCAGTGTCCGGCGGTTGTACGGTCTTCCCGCGCGGTGGTTCCGCCGGGGCCGTGGTGGTTGGGGTCAGTGGTGTCACCGGGGGGCGAGGACGAGTTCGCGCTCATTTCGTCGTGCGGTGCATATGGGTGGGGGAAGGTGTCCGCCTGCGCCCGGTGGGGCGTCCGGGGCGCAGGGGCCATCACAGGCTGCGGCCGAGGAGCGCGGCCAGGGCGGGCACCAGGACGATGGAGAGCAGGAACGCGGAGAGCAGGATGCCGAGCGCGGTCGCGAAGCCGATCTGCTGGGTCGAGGGCTGCGGGGTCACGGCGAGGCCGGCGAAGGAGCCGGCCAGGACGAGGCCCGCGGTCGCGATGGCCGGGGCGGTGTGCGCGATGGCCGGGGCGGTGTGCCGGAGGGCGCGTGCGACGGCGGACCGGGGCGGACCGGGGTGTTCCATCTCCTCCCGGATCCGGTCGCTGATCAGGATGTTGTAGTCGGTGCCGAGCGCGACCACGAACAGGAACAGGACCAGGGGCAGGGTGAAGTCGACGCCCGGCTTGCCCATCGCGTGCTGGAACAGCAGGGCTGCCGCGCCGAGGGTGGCCGCGAAGCCGAGGCCGACCGAGAGCATCAGGACCACCGGTGCGAGCAGGCTGCGCAGCAGGAGGAGGATCACTCCGATGAGTGCGGCCGCCACCGGGAAGACCAGCCGCAGGTCGCGGTCGACGGTGGTGGAGACGTCGGCGAAGACGGCGGGGGTTCCGCCGACGTGCGCGCTCAGGCCGGCCGGCGTGTTCTGGGCGACGGCGGGGCGGCGCGGATCGGTCCGGAGAGCAGGTCGCGGGCCTGCTGGGACTGCGAGTCCGCGGTGAGGAACAGGTCGATCCTGGCGGCCTGCCGGTCCTCGCTCAGGACCGGCTTGGCGACCTGGCCGATGTCGGTGACCCGGGTGAGGCTCTGGCCGAGGCCGTCCAGCGCGCCGGGGGAGAGCGGGCCGGCGCCCTTGGTTTCGACGTGGACGCTGGTCGGGTCCGCCACGCCGGCGGGCAGGGCGCGGGAGATCTCGGCGGCGGTGGTCCGGGAGGTGGTGCGCGGTCCGCCGCCCAGGCCGTAGTCCATCCTGATCCCGGCGGGCCCGCCGGCCAGGGCGGTCAGGAGGGCGAGCGAGGCGAGGACCATGACCGCGGGCCGGCGGGACACCAGGTCGGTGAAGCGGGCGGCGGCGCCGTCGCAGGGCACGGTCTTGAGGACGCGTGAGGGTCAGAACAGTGCGCGTCCGCAGGCCGCGAGTGCGGCGGGCATCAGGGTGAGGCCGGCGAGCAGCATGACCAGGACCGAGACCGCGAGGGCCGGGCCGAGCACCCGGAACTGTCCGAAGCCGGCGACCCCGAGGGTGGCGAAGGCGGCGACGATGGTGAGCGCGGCCGAGGTGATCGCGGTGCCGGCCTTGCGGCTGATCTCGGCGGCGGTGGCACGGTGGTGGCGTTCGGGGTGGCCGGCAGCTGTTCGCGGAAGCGAACATCAGGAACAGGAAGTAGTCGATGCCGATGCCCAGCAGCGCCACGCCGATCAGGCTCGGTACGGACGGGTCGAGCTTGATGCCAGTGAGCAGGGCGGTGCCCACGACGGCGCCGGTGCCGTCCTCGGTGTCCGGCCTGGGTGAGCTGACGCCCCGCGAGGTCGAGGTGTGGCATCTGCTGGCCACCGGCCTCGACAACGTCGAGATCGCTTCGGCGACGGGCATCAGCGTCTCCACGGTCAAGAACCACATCACCAGCATCTTCGCCAAGCTGCGTGTCCGGGACCGTGGCCAGCGTTGATCGCGGCCTACGAGGCCGTCCGGTGTCCGGCCCCCCGCGCGCGCGGAGGGCGAGGGGTGGGTCAGCGGCAGAGGGCCGCGTCCAGGGCGGCCGCCATGTGCTGCACGCCGTCCTCGAGCGGGACGGTGGTGACCGTGATGCTGGCGGCGCGGCCGTCGTCGGTGACGCCGCCGCGGGACCGGTAGCCGCGGGCGGTGCCACCGTGGCCCCAGGCCAGGCCGCCGCAGGAGAGCGGCTTGCTCTGCAGGCCCAGACCGTAGCGGACCCCCGGGCCCAGGAGTTCGGCGGGGACGGTGGTGCGCATCTCGGCGAGCTGCGCCGGGGGCAGGAGCCGGCCGCCGAGGAGCGCGGTGAAGAACGAGTTGAGGTCGGTGTTGGTGGAGACGATCGCCCCGGCCGCCCAGGCGATCGAGGAGTCCATGTCGGTGTAGTCGACCGGGGGCGCGTCCGGCGAGCTGCGGACGTAGCCCTTGGGGTGGGCCTCGTGGATGGTGGTGTCGCCGGGGGTGGGGAAGTAGGTGTGGCGCAGGCCGATGCGGTCGATGACGCGCTTGGTGATCTCCTCGCCGACGGGCCGTCCGGTGACCTTCTGGATGATCAGTCCGGCGACCAGGTAGTTGGTGTTGCTGTACTCCCAGCTGGTTCCCGAGGGGAAGCGGGCCTTCTGGGCGAGGGCGCCGTCGAGGAGGTCGCGGGGCTCGAAGTAGCGGAACTGCAGGGCGGTTTCGTCCGAGAGGGCCGGGGCTTCCAGGTAGTCGGGCAGGCCGCTGGTGTGCTGGAGCAGCTGGCGGACGGTGATGTGGCGTCCGTCGATGCCGTCGCCGCGCAGCAGGCCGGGGAGGTAGGTGTCGACGGGGGAGTCCGGGCCGACCTTTCCTTCGGCGACGAGTTGCAGGATGACGACGGCGGTGAAGGTCTTGGTGTTGCTGCCGGCGCGTACCTGCCCGTCGACGGGGGGCTTGGCCCCGGTGGCGACGTTGCCGACGCCGGCGGTGTAGGTGCGGGTGCGGCCGTCGCGGCCCTTCACGGAGGCCAGTGCGGCGGGCAGGCCGTCGTCCTTCACCAGCGCGTTCATGCTCTGCTGGACGCCGTCCGGCTTGCCGCCCGCGAACGCCGCGCTCGGTGCCAGCGCCCCGGCCGCCATGACACCGGCGGCCACGGCGGTCACGGCCGCCACCGCCCGGTTCCGGCCGCCCCGGCGGGAACGCTGGACGCGGCTGTGCGGTGTGTGCTCGTACACGGAGGAACCCCTCTGGATGGACCGTTCCGGTGATTTCCGGCCTTGGTCAAGAGGACCATTCAGAGGCGGGGGAGTTCGTCCGCACCCAGGACGAGACCGAACCTGGGAGCCGGCTCCGGGAGACGCCCCCTGGGCAGGACCGTGCTCCTGGCCCGGGGCGGGGACAGGACCACCCGCCACGCCCGCGGGCCGGAGCACGTGCCGGTCGGCTGGCACCATCCGGAAGCCCCGCGCCCTGCTCGCCGTCTCCGGACTTGCCGCTGGGGGCAAGGGGTCGCAGGTTCACATCCTGTCGTCCCGACCGGCGTTTTCGCAGGTCGGAGGTATGAAGGAGGCCGTTCCCGCCATCGGGCGGGAACGGCCTCCGGCCTGCGAAGAGCTGGTCAGGACGACGGGATGTGAACCTGCGGCCCCTTGGCCGGCACCGGGCTGCCCGGGCTGGTTCCGTGGGTCGGCGTGCGGCCGGCCTACTGCCTGCCGGAGCGAGGCCTCGGGAGGCGGCGGGTGGCACGGGCGGAGACCAGGGCCAGTGTGCCGAGGCCGACCAACAGGGTCGCGCCGGTCGCGTAGAGCAGCTCTTCGGTGCCCGTGTTCGGCAGCTCGTTCGGGTGCTTCGGGGGCTGCGTCGGCAGGGGTGCCGGTGTGCTGGTCGCGGTGATTCGGGCGGTTGCGGGGGGTGAGGTGGTGGGTGGGCCGCTGGGTGGGGTTCCGTGGGCGGTGGCGGTGTTGGTCACGGTGCCCGCGTCGATGTCCGCCTGGGTGACGGTGTAGGTCGCGGTGCAGGTGGTGGAGGCGCCGGGGGTGAGGGTGGTGGTCGGGCAGGTCGCCGTGGGGGAGGTGCCGGTGCCGGAGAACTGGGTCTCGGTCACTCCGATGTTGGTGAGGTCGACGTTTCCGGTGTTGGTGACCAGGTAGGAGTACGTGACGGTCTGGCCCGCGGTGGAGACGGTCGTCGGGGAGACCGACTTGGCGATCGTCAGCGCCGGTGTGCTGGTCGCGGTGATTCGGGCGGTTGCGGGGGGTGAGGTGGTGGGTGGGCCGCTGGGTGGGGTTCCGTGGGCGGTGGCGGTGTTGGTC